>NZ_JBHXUW010000038.1:0-83501 GCF_042672475.1 Streptomyces sp. NPDC127177 | reverse complement strand
GGAGAGACGGTGGTCCTTCCGCTCGTCGCCCGCAACCGCGTCATCGGCATGCTGACGCTCGGCAAACCGTCCGACCCCCTCCGTCCTCGCCTCACTCCCCGTCCGGGTCGGCCCGCTCCAGTGCGGGCCTGCGCGGCGCGGCCGAGTCGGTCAGCAGGAAGTCGGCCGCCGCGGTGTCCGTCACCAGACTGGTGACCAGCCCCGACCGCAGCACCGCCCCGATCGCCGCGGCCTTGCGCTGGCCGCCCGCGATCGCCACCACCTCGGGGATCCGGCGCAGCCGGTCCGCCTCGACCGTGATGCAGCGCTCGCCCAGGTCCCGGCCGACCCGCCGGCCCTCCGAGTCGAAGAGGTGCGCCGACATCTCGGCGGCGACGCCGAGCGAGGCGTAGTGACCCCGCTCCTCGTCGGACAGCATGTCGTGGACCGTGGAGATACCGGGCTCCCAGGAGCCGATGGACACCGCCGCGACCGTCACCTTGTCGAAGTACTCGAAGGCGCGGGCGATCCCGGTCTGGTGGCGCAGCGCGGCGGCCGTCGCCGGGTCGGGCAGCAGCATCGGCGCGTAGATCGGGTGGGCCTCGCCACCGGAGACCTGCGCGGCCCGCCGGACGGCCTCGACCGAGCCGCGCTCGGCGGTCCCCGCGTCGTACACCCCGGTGAGCTGCACGACCGTGCACGGCGGCAGCCGGTCCAGGGCGGCGGCCATGTGGATGGTGGAGCGGCCCCAGGCGAGCCCGAGCACGTCCCCCTCGTTCACCAGTTCGCCGAGCAGGTCGGCCGCGACCTCGCCCAGGTTCTCCGGGTCCGCGGCGTCGTCCTGCTCCTCCGCGGGGGATTCGACCACGACCGCGTGGCGCAGCCCGTAGCGGGCCCGGAGCGCGTCGGAACGCTCGGCGTCCAGCTCGGCGGGGACCCGGATCTCGATGCGTACGAGGTCACGCTCCAGCGCCGTCTCCAGGACCCTGGCGACCTTGAAGCGGCTGACGCCGAACTCCTCAGCGATCTGGATCTTGGATTTGCCCTCGAGGTAGAAGCGGCGGGCCATGGCCGCCGCCTGCACCAGCTCCGCGGGCCCCATCCGCAGGGCGGACCGGCCCGCCGACATTGCAGACACCGCGTTCTCCTCACTGCTGTTCACGCTCTCGATACGCCGTTCATCCTGTCAGATACGGCGATCCTTGATCGGTCCCGTCGGACCGCGTTCATCTGCCCTTGGCCGGGTCGACCGGCGATCGGGGGCCGGAGCGGCTGCCTGCTCCGTCACCCGTGTCAGTGGCCGCACCACTGCGCCGAGGAGATCGCTCCGTCGGCCTTGTCGCGCAGCGCCCGCACCGCCGCGGCGGGGTCCTTGGCGCCGTACACGGCGGAGCCGGCTACGAAGACGTCGGCGCCCGCCTCCGCGCACCGCTCGATCGTGGACTCGGAGACCCCGCCGTCGACCTGGAGCCACAGTTCGAGACCGTGCCGGGAGATCAGTTCACGGGTGCGGCGGATCTTCGGCAGCATGATGTCCAGGAAGGACTGGCCGCCGAAGCCCGGCTCCACGGTCATGATCAGCAGCATGTCGAGCTCGGGGAGCAGGTCCTCGTAGGGCTCGATGGGCGTCGCCGGCTTGAGCGCCATCGAGGCGCGGGCGCCCTTGGCCCGGATCTCCCGCGCCAGCCGTACGGGGGCGGCCGCGGCCTCCGCGTGGAAGGTGACGGATCCCGCCCCCGCCTCGACGTAGCTCGGGGCCCAGCGGTCCGCGTCCTCGATCATCAGATGGCAGTCCAGCGGCGTGGCCGTGGCCCGGCTGAGCGCTTCCACGATCGGAACGCCGAGGGTCAGATTGGGCACGAAGTGGTTGTCCATGACATCGACATGGAGCCAGTCGGCGCCTTCGACGGCCTGCGCCTCCTCGGCGAGACGTGCGAAGTCGGCGGAGAGAATGCTGGGGTTGATCTGGGCCATGGGCCAAGCCTGCCATGTTCTGCGGCACTTCCCCGCTTCGGTGCGCCCCAAAGCCTCACGGGATCATTACGGTTCGCGCATTCCCGGCGTTTTCGCCCCCGGACCGGGGGCGACCGCTCCGTCGGCGGGTGTGATCAGCCGGTACGCCGCAGCACGGCGAGGTACATGGCGTCCGTGCCGTGCAGATGCGGCCACAGCTGGACGTCGGGTCCGTCGCCCAGGGCGGGCACCCCGGGCATCAGCGGACGGGCGTCGACCCACTCGGCCTCGACCGGTGCCCCGCCGCGGCCCTTGAGCACGTCCTCGACGACCACGCGGGTCTCCGCGAGGTGCGGGGAACAGGTCGCGTATCCGACGACACCACCGATCCGTACGGCCTTCAGCGCCTCGCTCAGCAGACCGCGCTGGAGCGGGGCGAAGCTCTCCAGATCCTCCTTGCGGCGGCGCCAGCGGGCCTCCGGCCGACGGCGCAGCGCACCGAGACCCGAGCACGGGACGTCCATCAGGATGCGGTCGAAGGTACCGGGCTGCCAGGGCGGGCGGGTGCCGTCGGCGGTGATCACCTGGTACGGGCCGGGGTTGCCGGCCAGGGAGCGCTCGACGAGGCGGGCCCGGTGCGGCTGCTTCTCCGCGGCGAGCAGGGCGGCGCCGCGTCCGGCCGCCAGGGCGGCGAGCAGGGCGGCCTTCCCGCCGGGGCCGGCGCAGCCGTCGAGCCAGCGGGTGTCGCTGCCCTCCAGAGGGGCGTTGGCCAGGGCGGCGGCGACGAGCTGGCTGCCCTCGTCCTGGACACCGGCGCGGCTCTCCTGCACGGCGGCCAGGGCGCCCGGCTCGCCGCCCTCGGCCATCCGCACCGCGTACGGGGACCAGCGGCCGGGGAGCCCGTTCTCCTCGCCGAGCGTCTCCAGCAGTTCGGCGGTGGTCGAGCGGCCGGGCCGGGCGACGAGGGTGACCTCGGGCCGTTCGTTGTCGGCCTCCAGGAGGTCCTCGATACCCGCGCGGCCGCCGCCCAGCGCGTCCCAGAGCGCGGATACGACCCAACGCGGATGCGAGTGCACGACGGCGAGGTGGTCCTCCGCGTCGTCCTCGTACGAGGGGGCGACCCGCGCCACCCATCCGTCGAGGTCGTCCGCGGACACCTTGCGCAGTACGGCGTTGACGAACTTGGCGCGGCCCTCACCGAGCACCACCCGGGCCAGCTCCACACTG
Organism: Streptomyces sp. NPDC127177; assembly: GCF_042672475.1. Taxonomy (NCBI): domain Bacteria; kingdom Bacillati; phylum Actinomycetota; class Actinomycetes; order Kitasatosporales; family Streptomycetaceae; genus Streptomyces; species Streptomyces sp. NPDC127177. The sequence goes on along the minus strand of NZ_JBHXUW010000038.1, from coordinate 80,342 downwards.
GCGGAGACCGCAGCGTGCGTCGGGATACGGGTGCCGAGCAGCTGGTGCACGCCCATGTTCAGCACGTCCAGGACGGGCGGGTCGACCTCGCGCAGCGGCCGGTCGATGCAGGCGGCGACGATCGCGTCGTACGTGCCCTGCCGGCGCAGCGTCCCGTAGACCAGCTCGGTCGCCAGCGCCGCGTCCCGGTTGTCGAAGTCGCCCTTGGCGCGGGCCTTCTTCAACAGCGGGGGAAGGACGAGGTTGGCGTACGCGTCGCGCTCGTCGACGGCCCGGAGGGCCTCGAAGGCGAGGAACCGGACCGGGTCCTTCTGCGGGCGGCGGTGCGGTGTGGCGGGACGGCGACGTGGCTGGTCGTTCACGTGAAAGGTGCTCCGCTGATGGTGAGAGGACGAACTGCCCCAGCCTACGTCCCCGCCCCGGCCGGGACCGCCCTCAGCTGCCGACGAGCTCGCCGGGAACGATGCGCACCCCGCGTGCCCAGTCCGCGGCGCGCATCGGCTTCTTGCCCTGCGGCTGGACCCAGAGCAGCTCGACGGCGTGCGATCCGGTGCCCACATAGACGTTGTTCTTGGCCGCGGAGAGCTCCCCGGGCGCCAGATCCGTCCGGTCCAGGACGGGCACGGCCTGGACGAGCTTGAGCCGCTCCCCGCGGAAGAGGGTCCAGGCGCCGGGGGCGGGGGTGCAGCCGCGGACCACCCGGTCGACGCGCAGGGCGGGCGCCGACCACTCGACCCGGGCGTCCTCCACGGTGATCTTCGGTGCGAGGGTGACCCCTTCGTCGGGCTGCGGAACGGCGTGCAGGGTGCCGTCCTCGATGCCGTCCATGGTCGCGGCGAGCAGCCCGGCGCCTGCGAACGCCAGCCGGGTCAGCAGATCGCCGCTGGTGTCGGTGGGCCGGACCTCCTCGGTGAGGACGCCGTACACGGGCCCGGAGTCGAGCCCCTCCTCGATCAGGAAGGTGGAGGCACCCGTCACCTCGTCGCCCGCCATGACCGCGTGCTGCACGGGGGCGGCGCCGCGCCAGGCGGGCAGCAGCGAGAAGTGCAGGTTGACCCAGCCGCGCGCGGGCACGTCGAGCGCGGTCTTGGGCAGCAGCGCCCCGTAGGCGACGACCGGGCAGCAGTCCGGCGCGATCTCCCGCAGCCGCGCCAGGAAGTCCTCGTCCCGCGGCCTGGCCGGCTTGAGCACCTCGATCCCGGCCTCCTCTGCCCGCTCGGCGACGGGGCTGGCCACCAGACGGCGCCCGCGCCCCGCGGGCGCGTCGGGCCGGGTCACGACGGCGGCGACCTCGTGCCGGCCTGAGGCGATCAGGGCGTCCAGTGCGGGTACGGCTACCTCGGGGGTGCCTGCGAAGACGAGCTTCATGGGTGGCTGACTGCCTCTCAGGCCGAAACGTTACGGTGACGAGCAACGCACAAGTCTATGGGCCCGGAGGCCTGTGGCCTCCCAGGGGGCGTACGCACCGTTGCGCGCCCCTCGCAATTGCGGATACGCCCCCGGAGCGTGACCAGATCCCGGGGTGAGGCGTTGGTCAAGAGAGATTGACCGAAGCGAGCCGCCACGGTGCGGCCCGATCCCTTTCAACGCCGGTTCGAGAGGCTTCTTCATGGCCGACCACGCAACCCACGACGCCCAAGCGCGGGCCAGCCTGCATCTTCTGGTGCGGGACATCGAGCGGGTCCGGCGGCAGGTGGACGCGCTGCGTACGCTCACCGCCCAACTGGGCAACGTCTACCGTCCGCGCCGCTCCGGCCCGTCCGCGGGCTTCGTCGTCTACGGCAGGGCCCCGGCCCCCACCGTCAGGCTGGCCCAGGAACTGCGGGACAGCGTCGAGACCCTGGTGACGGCGGCAGTGGACTTCGACCGTTCACTGGGCTTCTCCTGGGACGCGGTGGGCTCCGCGCTCGGAGTCACCAAGCAGGCGGTCCACCGCCGCTACGGCGCACGGCGCGCCACCCCCCAGCCGCTGGCGGCCGAGGCCGCCGAGCCCGTGGTGCAGCGTCCGGTGCCGGTGGTGCCCGGATCCCCCGCCGCACCCGCGCTGCCCTCCGTGCCTGCCGCACGATCGATGCCACCGCAGCCGTCGCCGGAGCGTCCGCCGTCGCGCGAGGATCTGCGCCCGGGCGCCTTCCCGGGACCGCGCAACGGCTGACACTCCCGGACCGGGGCGCGGGGTTCCGTCCTCAATCGCCGGACGGGCTTGATTGGGTGCCCCGTGGGGTGCGCCTGCCCGGTGGGTGGGGGGCGGTGCCCCTCCGGGGCGTCTCCTCAGAAATGGCGTGTTCACCCGGGTCCGAGAGGAGGGCCGGGTCGTACGCCATTTCCTGTGGGGACTCCCCTACACGTCCCCACCCCTGCATCACCCGCGTCTGCAGGCCAGTGTTGCGACTGTCGCAGACGCACGGCGGCCGGGTCCGGGGGCGTGCAGGGGAGTCCCCACAGGACGACGAACACAGACCCGGGTCCACCGCGTACCCGCCGCACGTTCGTCGTTTGAGGAGACGCCCCGGAGGGACCCCGGACCCCCACCCACCGGACAAGGCGCCCTGCGGGGAAACCCGCACCCCCGCGGAGCACCCGCACCCCAGGACCCCGCGCCGTCACCCGATGTCCGGCGGGTCCACCCGAATCCGCACCGCACCGCCACCCCCACCGCCCCGCGACATCCGCGCCGCCTGCGCCCCCTTGAGCGCGGCCGCCAGCGCCGCCCCGCTCCCCGGGCGCACCCGGACCAGGGCCCGCTCCCACGTCTCCCCCGGCGGCGCGTCGAACGGCCTGCGGGGCCGCCCCGGCTCACTGGTGGCGACCGGCACCGGGCCCAGCACCTCCGCGTCCGGCGGCAGCTGCGCGGCGGCCAGGAACGCGGCCAGTGCCTGCGGCTCCCCCGTCACCGACGCCATCCGGGACACCGGCGGGAAGCCCAGCTCGGCCCGTTCCGCGAGCTCGCGGCGCGCGTGCCCGACCGGGTCCCACCGCACCAGGGCCTGTACGGGCCGCAGCGTGGGCTCGGCGACGATCACCACCGTGCCGCCCTCCGGCTGCCCCCGCACCAGCGCGGCAGCGGCCGTCCAGCGGCGCAACGCCTCCTCCCCCGCCCGCAGGTCGGGGCGGCCGACCATCGCCCAGCCGTCCAGCAGCAGCGCCGCCGCGTAGCCGCCCTCCGCGACCGGTTCGGCGCCCGGAGTGCTGACCACGAGCGCGGGCACGCCCGGCACCGAGTCCAGTACGTGGTCGCGCCCGGAAGTACGTACCGGCACCGCCGGGAACGCCCGGCCGAGCTCCTCCGCGGTGCGGCGGGCGCCGACGATCTGGGCGCGCAGGCGACGGCCGCCGCAGGCGACACAGTGCCAGGACGTCTCGGCCCGCCCGCACCAGGCGCAGTTCAGGTCCTGCTGGTCGGGCGCCTCCAGCGGCCCCGCACAATGCCGGCACCGCGCGGGCTCCCGGCAGCGCTCGCAGGCCAGCCGGGGGGCGTACCCGCGACGCGGCACCTGCACCAGCACCGGGCCGCTGCGCAGCCCGTCCCGCACGGTCTGCCAGGCGAGGCTCGGCAGCCTGGCGGCCCGTGCGGCGCCGTCCCGTGCGAGCTCCCCGTCGCCGACGGTACGCACCAGCGGCGCCGCGATCCGGGTCTGTTCCCGGTCGGCGCGCAGCGGCAGCGCCCAGCCGCTCTCGACCAGCTGGGCCGCCTCCACGGTGCAGTTCGTACCGCCCAGGAGGAAGGCGCACCTGCTGTGGGCGGCCCGCAGCTCCAGGACCTCGCGGACATGCGGGAAGGGGGCGTTGTCGTCGCTGTGGCTGGAATCCCCGTCGTCCCAGACCGCGACCAGGCCGAGATCCGCGACCGGGGCGAACATCGCCGCCCTGGTCCCGACGACCGCCCGGACGGATCCGCGGCGCACGGCGAGCCACTCCCGGTAGCGCTTCTCGGGTCCGGACCCGGCCGTCAGCACGGCGTGACGGCCCTCGCCGAGAGCCTCGGTGAGGGCGGTGTCGACCCGTGCGGCGCTCCGCCCGTCGGGGACCACGACCAGTGCGCCACGGCCGGATGCGAGGGCAGCGGCGACGGCTCCGGCGATCTCCCGCGGCCAGTGCGGCCCCGGCAGCGCGGTCCACACGGCCCGGGGCGCACCGCCCCCGGCCAGCGCGTCCAGGAACGCCGGCCCCTGGGCGTAGCGCGCCCAGGTCCCGGGCACGGGGGCCGCGGGCGGCGGCAGCGGTTCGGGGGACGCCTTGGACTCGGCCCGGGCGTTGCGAGGAGGCACCGCGAGCTGGAGGACGTCCGCGAGACTGCCCGCGTACCGGTCGGCGACGGCCCGGGCGAGGCCGAGCAGCTCGGGTCCGAGTACCGGTTCGGGTGATACGACGGAGGCGAGCGCTGCCAGCGCGCCGCTGTAGTCGGACTCGGCCAGCCGCTCGACCAGGAATCCGTCGATCAGCCCGCCGCCCTCGCGCCGCCCGCCGCGGACGTTGCGCCCCCCGGCTCCGAAGCGCACGCGCACCCGCACCCCGGGCTGCGCCTCGGCGTCGAGCTCCTCAGGGACGGCGTAGTCGAAGTACTGGTCGAGATGGAGCGCGCCCTTGTTCACCAGGACGCGGGCGACGGGCAGTTCCTTGGCGAGCGCGGCACCGCGCCAGGTCCTGGGCTTGGCGCGGGGCACCTTGGCCCGGCGCACCGTCTCCCGGATCAGCGCAAGCTGCTCCGGCGCCCCGGCATCGGGCTCCTCGGACCGCTCGTTGTCGCTGCTCACAGCCAAATTCCTACCAGACGCCACTGACAGCCCGCGGCGCCACCGGCCGGGCCCGGCGCCGGCCCCGCCCGTTCCGGCGGGAAGGGACGGCGGAGCGCGGACACCGACGGCGGGAAGAGACAGCGGAGCCCGGACACCGATGAGGCGTCCGGGCTCCGGGAGAAAGCCTGGCCCCAGGGGGCCGGCGACGGACCTACAGGCCCGCGGCCTTGCGCAGGGCGTCGACCCGGTCCGTGCGCTCCCAGGTGAAGTCGGGGAGCTCACGGCCGAAGTGACCGTACGCGGCGGTCTGGGCGTAGATCGGGCGGAGCAGGTCGAGGGCGCGGATGATCGCGGCCGGGCGGAGGTCGAAGACCTCGCCGATGGCGTGCTCGATCTTCTCGGTCTCGATCGCGGCGGTACCGAACGTCTCGACGAAGAGACCCACCGGCTCGGCCTTGCCGATCGCGTAGGCGACCTGTACCTCGCAACGGGCCGCGAGGCCCGCCGCGACGACGTTCTTGGCTACCCAGCGCATCGCGTACGCGGCCGAGCGGTCCACCTTCGACGGGTCCTTGCCGGAGAAGGCGCCGCCGCCGTGGCGGGCCATGCCGCCGTACGTGTCGATGATGATCTTGCGGCCGGTGAGGCCGGCGTCGCCCATGGGGCCGCCGATCTCGAAGCGCCCGGTCGGGTTGACCAGCAGGCGGTAGCCCTCGGTGTCGAGCTTGATGCCGTCCTCGATCAGCTGGTTCAGGACGTGCTCGACGACGAACTCGCGGATGTCGGGAGCGAGCAGCGAGTCGAGGTCGATGTCGCTCGCGTGCTGCGAGGAGACGACGACCGTGTCGAGACGGACGGCCTTGTCGCCGTCGTACTCGATGGTGACCTGGGTCTTGCCGTCGGGGCGCAGGTACGGGATGGTCCCGTTCTTGCGGACCTCGGAGAGGCGGCGGGAGAGCCGGTGCGCGAGGTGGATCGGCAGCGGCATGAGCTCGGGCGTCTCGTCGCAGGCGTACCCGAACATCAGGCCCTGGTCGCCGGCGCCCTGCTTGTCGAGTTCGTCCTCGTCGCCCTCGACCCTCTTCTCGTACGCGGTGTCGACGCCCTGCGCGATGTCGGGCGACTGCGCGCCGATGGACACCGAGACGCCGCAGGAGGCGCCGTCGAAGCCCTTCTTGGAGGAGTCGTAGCCGATCTCGAGGATCTTGTCGCGCACGAGCTGGGCGATGGGGGCGTAGGCCTTGGTCGTGACCTCACCCGCAACGTGCACCAGACCTGTGGTGATCAAGGTCTCGACGGCGACACGCGACGTCGGGTCCTCGCGAAGGAGGGCATCGAGAATGGTGTCGCTGATCTGGTCAGCGATCTTGTCGGGGTGACCCTCGGTAACGGACTCCGAGGTGAAGAGACGGCGGGACACATCGCTCCCTGGGGTTGCAGCGGCTGCTGGCTGATCATTGGGCGGACGGGCCCGGGAGCTGCGCCCGGTACGGTCCTGGACCAGTTTATCGGTCGGCTCCGGCTGTCGGACAACGTGTCTCGCCCTTTGGGAGTTCTGTGACATGCGGCACTGGCGCCCCAAGGCCCCGAAGTGACCCCGATGGCGCCTTTGGGGCCTTTGTTCCCAAGGAATCGGACCGCCGGGGCCACGACACGAGAAATTCACGCAAGACGTGGCGACACGAGGTCCCAGACCGTGTCGGCGAGCGCTTCCTTGGGTCCGTGGGGCACCGGGGTCTCATCGCCGTCGGCCGCGAGCACCACCGCTTCGTTCTCCTCGGCGCCGAAGGTCCTGTGCTCCCCCACCTCGTTGACCACCAGCAGGTCGCAGCCCTTGCGGCGGAGCTTCTCGCGGCCGTTGGCCAGGACGTTGTCGGTCTCGGCGGCGAATCCGACCACGATCTGCTCCGGCCGGGCGCGTCGCGTGGCGACCTCGGCGAGGATGTCCGGGTTGCGGACGAGGGTGATCGGGGCGGGCTCCTGGCCGTCCTTCTTCTTGATCTTCCCCGCGGCGTACTCGGCCGGGCGGAAGTCGGCGACGGCCGCAGCCATCACCACGACGTCCGCGTCCGCCGCCGCCTTCAGCACGGCCTCGCGCAGCTGCATCGCCGTTCCGGCCCGGACGACGTCGGCGCCGGAGGGGTCCGGCAGGCCGGTGTTGGCCTCGACGAGCGTGACCCGGGCGCCGCGGGCGACGGCGGTGCGGGCGAGCGCGTATCCCTGCTTCCCGGAGGAGCGGTTGCCGAGGTAGCGGACCGGGTCGAGCGGCTCCCGGGTGCCGCCCGCACTGATCACGACGTGGCGGCCCGCCAGGTCGGGGACGACGGGTCCGCGCGCCAGCACCCGGCGGCAGACCTCGAAGATCTCCCCCGGGTCGGGCAGCCGGCCCTTGCCGGTGTCGACGCCGGTGAGCCGGCCGACGGCGGGCTCGATGACGACGGCGCCCCGGCGGCGCAGCGTGGCGACGTTCTCCTGGGTGGCCGGGTGCTCCCACATCTCGGTGTGCATGGCGGGCGCGAAGACGACCGGACAGCGGGCGGTGAGCAGTGTGTTGGTGAGCAGGTCGTCGGCGAGTCCGTGGGCGGCCTTGGCCAGCATGTCGGCGGTGGCGGGCGCGACGACGACGAGGTCGGCGTGCTGCCCGATGCGCACGTGCGGGACCTCGTGGACGTCGTTCCAGACCTCGGTCGAGACCGGGTGGCCGGAGAGCGCCGACCAGGTGGCCGCGCCCACGAAGTGGAGGGACGCCTCGGTCGGCACGACCCGTACGTCATGGCCGGACTCGGTCAGCCGCCGCAGCAGCTCGCACGCCTTGTACGCGGCGATGCCCCCGCTGACGCCCAGAACGACCTTCGGCTTCTCCACTGCGTCTCCCCGCACTCGGGTACGTAACCGGATACGTACGCACCCATGCTGCCTCACCGCCGCGGGCGCCGGACTGCCGCCCCGGGACACACCTCAGGCCCGGCGGTCGGACCGCCGGGCCTGAGGTGAAGGTGCGTTTCCTGCTTACTGCGCGGGGCCCTCGATGGCCTCGGAGGTCAGCAGGCCCGCGTTGATCTCGCGGAGTGCGATCGAGAGCGGCTTCTCGTGCACGTGGGTGTCGACGAGCGGACCGACGTACTCGAGGAGACCCTCACCGAGCTGCGAGTAGTACGCGTTGATCTGGCGCGCGCGCTTGGCGGCGTAGATCACGAGGCTGTACTTCGAGTCGGTTGCTTCGAGGAGCTCATCAATCGGCGGGTTGATGATGCCCTCGGGCGTGGTGATGGAAGAGGACACGCTCTGCCTTCCGAAGGGGATGAAGATCAAAGAAATCTTTGACAGTCAGGGGCTCTGTGGTGCGGTCCCCCGTGTCGGTGCGCCCGGTTCGTTCAGTCGCTTTCGGCACGGTGGCCGGAAGCCTCCAGCATCAAGGCTAGCAGCTCACGTGCCACGTCCTCGACGGAGGTATTGACAAGCGTCGTGTCGAACTCGGATTCGGCGGCCAGTTCGACCTTGGCCGCGCCGAGACGGCGCTCGATCACCTCGGGCGCCTCGGTGCCCCGGCCGGTGAGCCGGCGGACCAGCTCGTCCCAGCTCGGCGGCGCCAGGAAGACCAGCTGCGCGTCGGCCATCGACTGCCTGACCAGACGGGCACCCTGGAGATCGATCTCCAGCAGCACCGGTTCGCCCGCCTCCAGGCGCTCCTGCACCGCGCGGCGCGGCGTGCCGTAGCGGTTGCCGGCGAACTCGGCCCACTCCAGCAGTTCGCCGTTGGCGATCAGCTTGTCGAACTCCTCGTTGTCCACGAAGAAGTAGTGGACACCGTTGCGTTCGCCGGGGCGGGGCTTGCGGGTCGTCGCCGACACCGAGAGCCACACCTCGGGGTGGACCTTGCGCATATGCGCGACGACCGTGCTCTTGCCGACCCCCGAGGGGCCGGAGAGCACGGTCAGCCGCGGACGTACGTCCGGGGGTACGGGGGACGTCCCCCGGGATGTTGCAGCCATGGAGCGATTATCCAGGTTCTCAGGAGTGCCCGAGAACGTCAGGCGGCGCTGCCGCCGAACTCACGCTCCAGGGATGCGATCTGGTTGGAGCCAAGACCCCGGACCCGGCGGCTCTCGGAGATGCCGAGCCGCTCCATGATCTGCTTGGCACGGACCTTGCCGACGCCGGGCAGGGATTCCAGCAGGGCGGAGACCTTCATCTTGCCGATGACGTCGTTCTCCTGTCCCGACTTGATGACCTCGTGGAGGGAGGCGCCGGAATGCTTGAGTCGATTCTTGACCTCGGCCCGCTCCCGGCGAGCCGCGGCGGCCTTTTCGAGCGCGGCTGCGCGCTGTTCAGGGGTAAGGGGCGGAAGAGCCACGCCTACGTCACCTCGGATGTCGATCTGTCGGATACGGACCGGTGAGGCGACTGGATCGCCCCTCACCTGGTGAGCAACGAACAACCTGTGTGCGTTGGCTCTCGACGGAGACTAGCGGCCAAGGCCGCCGGAGTCAGCGAGAACAGACGAAAAGTCCTGGTCAGCCTTTGCCGACCAGGACATTCCAGGCATAACAACCGACTTTTTTGGTCAGGATTACGTCAACACGCTGTTACGTGGGATGGTCAGCCGTCCGAGACGGCCGCGCGGACCTCGTCCGCGAACCGCTCGGCGGCTTCGCGCAGCCCTGCCGCGTCCGGGCCGTGGCGCAGCACGCCCCGGCTCACGCTGGGGACCACATTGCCCAGCGCGGCGCCGAAGAGGGCCGGCAGATCGGCCGGGGTCGCGCCCTGGGCCCCGATGCCGGGCGCGAGCAGCGGTCCGTTGATCGCGAGGTCGACGCCCGCGTCGCCGAGCGTCGCACCGATCACCGCGCCGACCGAGCCGAGCGGGGTGGCCCCCTCGTTCTCGGCCGCCATGTGATCGAGCATCGTCCGGGCCAGCGAGCGGCCGTCGGCCGCGGTGGCGCGCTGCACCTCGGCGCCCTCCGGGTTGGAGGTGAGCGCCAGCACGAAGACGCCGGAGCCGGAGACCGCCGCCGCGTCGAGCGCGGGCCGCAGCGAGCCGAAGCCGAGGTACGGCGAGACGGTGACCGCGTCGGAGAACAGCGGCGAGTCCTTGTCGAGGTAGGTCGCGGCGTAGGCACCCATGGTGGAGCCGATGTCGCCGCGCTTGGCGTCCATGACGACGAGGGCGCCGGCCGCACGGGCCTCCTCCACCGCCTTCTCCAGGACGGCGATGCCGCGCGAGCCGAAGCGCTCGAAGAACGCGGACTGCGGCTTGAGCACGGCGACCCGGTCGGCCAGTGCCTCGACGACGGTACGGGTGAAGCGCTCCAGGCCCGCGACGTCGTCGTTCAGCCCCCAGGAGGTGAGCAGGGAGCCGTGCGGGTCGATGCCGACGCAGAGCTGTCCACGGGTGTCCATGGCCCGGCGCAGTCGTGCGCCGAAGGGTTCCAGGGTCATTTCACGGCCTTCCGGGATTCCGCGCCGACGGCATCGGCGAGGGTGGCGTAGGGAGAGGCGGCCAGGCGGGCGGCCAGGCCCTTGTGGACCGCGCGGGCGTAGCACGGGCCCTCGTAGATGAAGGCGCTGTAGCCCTGTACGAGCGTGGCGCCGGCGAGGATGCGCTGCCAGGCGTCCTCGGCGTTCTCGATGCCGCCGACACCCACCAGGGTGATCCGGTCGCCCACACGCCCGTAGAGGCGGCTCAGGACCTCCAGGGAGCGCTCCTTGAGGGGCGCGCCGGACAGTCCGCCGGTCTCCCCGGTCAGGGAGGGTGCGGACCGCAGGCCCAGGCTGTCGCGGGCGATGGTGGTGTTGGTGGCGATGATGCCGTCCAGACCCAGCTCGACGGCGAGGTCGGCGACCGCGTCGACGTCCTCGTCCGCGAGGTCGGGGGCGATCTTGACGAGGAGCGGGACCCGGCGTCCCGTGACGGTGCGGTCGGCGGCCTCGCGCACGGCGGACAGCAGCGGGCGCAGCGACTCGGTGGCCTGGAGGTTGCGCAGGCCCGGGGTGTTCGGCGAGGAGACGTTGACGACGAGGTAGTCGGCGTGGGCGGCGAGCCGCTCGGTGGACTTCACGTAGTCGGCGGCGGCCTCGGCCTCCGGGACCACCTTGGTCTTGCCGATGTTGACGCCGACCGTGGTCCGGAAGACCGGCACACGGCGGGCCAGGCGCTCGGCGACGGCGGCCGAGCCCTCGTTGTTGAACCCCATGCGGTTGATCAGCGCGCGGTCCTCGACGAGGCGGAACAGCCGCTTCCTGGGGTTGCCCGGCTGCGGTTCGCCGGTGACCGTGCCGATCTCGATGTGGTCGAAGCCGAGCATCGACATCCCGTCGATCGCGACGGCGTTCTTGTCGAAGCCGGCGGCGAGGCCGAAGGGGCCGTGCATCCGCAGGCCGAACGCCTCGGTGCGCAGTTCCTTGTGGCGCGGTGCGAGTGCGGCGGCGACGAAGGTGCGCAGGACGGGGATGCGGGCGGCGAGGCGGATCCAGCGGAACGCGGCGTGGTGGGCCTGCTCCGGGTCCATGCGCTTGAAGACCAGCTGGAAGAAGAGTCTGTACATCAGGGGGTGTCCTCGTCGTTCTCACGAAGAGGGGGACACCGTTTCCGGTGTCCCCCTGGGAGCGGGCTAGTCGCGGGCCGCGGTCAGATGTTCCGCGTGTTCCTGGAGGGAACTGACGCCCACGTCGCCGTGGGTGAGGGCGTCGATGCCCTGGACCGCGGCGGCCAGCGCCTGGACCGTGGTCAGGCACGGTACGGACCGGGCGACGGCCGCGGTGCGGATCTCGTAGCCGTCGAGCCGGCCGCCCGTTCCGTACGGCGTGTTGACGATGAGGTCGACCTCGCCGTCGTGGATCAGCTGGACGATGGTCTTCTCACCGTTCGGGCCCTCGCCCTCGGACTGCTTGCGCACGACACGGGCGTTGATGCCGTTGCGCTTGAGCACCTCGGCCGTGCCGGACGTGGCCATCAGCTCGAAGCCGTGGGCGACCAGCTCACGGGCCGGGAAGATCATCGAGCGCTTGTCCCGGTTGGCGACCGAGATGAAGGCACGGCCCGAGGTGGGCAGCGGCCCGTAGGCGCCGGCCTGCGACTTGGCGTACGCCGTGCCGAAGACCGAGTCGATGCCCATGACCTCGCCGGTGGAGCGCATCTCCGGGCCGAGGACCGTGTCGACGCCGCGGCCGCGGACGTCGCGGAAGCGCGACCACGGCATGACGGCCTCCTTGACGGAGATCGGCGCGTCCAGCGGCAGAGTGCCGCCGTCGCCGTGCTTGGGCAGCAGGCCCTCCTCCCGCAGCTCCGCGACGGTCGCGCCCAGCGAGATACGGGCGGCGGCCTTGGCGAGCGGGACAGCGGTCGCCTTCGAGGTGAAGGGGACGGTGCGCGAGGCGCGCGGGTTGGCTTCCAGGACGTAGAGGATGTCTCCGGAGAGCGCGAACTGGATGTTGATCAGCCCGCGTACGCCGACGCCCTTGGCGATGCCCTCGGTGGAGGCGCGCAGCCGCTTGATGTCGTAGCCGCCGAGGGTGATCGGGGGCAGGGCGCAGGCGGAGTCCCCGGAGTGGATACCGGCTTCCTCGATGTGCTCCATGACGCCGCCGAGGTAGAGCTCGGTGCCGTCGTAGAGCGCGTCCACGTCGATCTCGATGGCGTCGTCGAGGAAGCGGTCGACCAGGACCGGCCGGGTGGGGCTGATCTCGGTGGACTCCGAGATGTACGCCTCGAGGCGGGTCTCGTCGTACACGATCTCCATGCCGCGGCCGCCGAGCACGTACGAGGGGCGTACGAGGACGGGGTAGCCGATCTCGTCGGCGATGGCCTTGGCCCCGGCGAAGGTGGTGGCGGTGCCGTGCTTGGGGGCGGGCAGACCGGCCTCGGCCAGGACCTGTCCGAAGGCGCCGCGGTCCTCGGCGGCGTGGATGGCCTCCGGCGGGGTGCCGACGACGGGCACGCCGTTGTCCTTGAGCGCCTGGGCCAGGCCCAGCGGGGTCTGGCCGCCGAGCTGGACGATGACGCCGGCGATCGGGCCCGCGAGGGATTCCGCGTGCACGATCTCCAGCACGTCCTCCAGCGTCAGCGGCTCGAAGTACAGGCGGTCGGAGGTGTCGTAGTCCGTGGAGACGGTCTCCGGGTTGCAGTTGACCATCACAGTCTCGTAGCCCGCGTCGCTCAGCGCGAAGGAGGCGTGGACGCAGGAGTAGTCGAACTCGATGCCCTGGCCGATGCGGTTGGGGCCGGAGCCGAGGATGATCACCGCGGGCTTGGTGCGGGGCGCGACCTCGCTCTCCTCGTCGTAGGAGGAGTAGAAGTACGGCGTCTTCGCGGCGAACTCGGCGGCGCAGGTGTCGACCGTCTTGTAGACCGGACGGATGCCGAGCGCGTGCCGCACCTCGCGGACGACGTCCTCCCGCAGCCCTCGGATACCGGCGATCTGGGCGTCCGAGAAGCCGTGCCGCTTGGCTTCGGCGAGCAGCTCGGGCAGGAGCTTGTCGGCTGCGGCCAGCTCGTCGGCGATCTCCTTGATCAGGAAGAGCTGGTCGACGAACCAGGGGTCGATCCTCGTCGCGTCGAAGACCTCCTCCTGGGTGGCGCCGGCCCGGATCGCCTGCATCACGGTGTTGATGCGGCCGTCGGTCGGGCGGACCGCATCGGCCAGCAGTGCGGCCTTGTCGCCGGGGTCGCCGGTGAAGGCGAACTGCGAGCCCTTCTTCTCCAGGGAGCGCAGCGCCTTCTGCAGTGCCTCGGTGAAGTTGCGGCCGATCGCCATGGCCTCGCCCACCGACTTCATGGTGGTGGTGAGGGTGGAGTCGGCCGAGGGGAACTTCTCGAAGGCGAAGCGCGGGGCCTTGACGACGACGTAGTCGAGGGTCGGCTCGAAGGAGGCCGGCGTCTTCTCGGTGATGTCGTTGGGGATCTCGTCGAGCGTGTAACCGACGGCCAGCTTGGCGGCGATCTTGGCGATGGGGAAGCCGGTGGCCTTCGACGCCAGTGCCGAGGAGCGGGAGACGCGCGGGTTCATCTCGATCACGATGACCCGGCCGTCGGCCGGGTCGATGGCGAACTGGATGTTGCAGCCGCCGGTGTCGACGCCGACCTCGCGGATGATCGCGATGCCGATGTCGCGCAGCCGCTGGTACTCGCGGTCGGTGAGCGTCATCGAAGGGGCGACGGTGATGGAGTCACCCGTGTGGACGCCCATCGGGTCGAAGTTCTCGATGGAGCAGACGACCACGACGTTGTCGTTCTTGTCGCGCATCAGCTCCAGCTCGTACTCCTTCCAGCCGAGGATGGACTCCTCGAGGAGCACCTCGGTGGTCGGGGAGAGCGTGAGGCCCTGTCCGGCGATGCGGCGCAGCTCCTCCTCGTCGTGGGCGAAGCCGGAGCCGGCGCCGCCCATGGTGAAGGAGGGGCGGACGACGACGGGGTAGCCGCCGAGCGTGTCGACGCCCTTGATGATGTCGTCCATGGTGTGGCAGATGACCGAGCGGGCGGACTCGCCGTAGCCGATCTTCGCCTTGACGGCCTCGACGACACCCTTGAAGAGGTCGCGGTCCTCGCCCTTGTTGATGGCCTCGACGTTGGCGCCGATGAGCTCGACGCCGTACTTCTCCAGGACACCGTTCTCGTGCATCGAGATCGCGGTGTTGAGCGCGGTCTGGCCGCCCAGGGTGGGGAGCAGCGTGTCGGGGCGCTCCTTGGCGATGATCTTCTCGACGAACTCGGGTGTGATCGGCTCGACGTAGGTGGCGTCGGCGATCTCCGGGTCGGTCATGATCGTCGCCGGGTTGGAGTTCACCAGGATGACGCGCAGGCCCTCGGCCTTGAGGACCCGGCAGGCCTGGGTGCCTGAGTAGTCGAACTCGGCGGCCTGCCCGATGACGATCGGGCCGGAGCCGATGACCAGGACGGACTGGATATCGGAGCGCTTAGGCACGCTGGCCCTCCATCAGGGATACGAAACGGTCGAAGAGGTACGCGGCGTCGTGCGGGCCGGCGGCCGCCTCGGGGTGGTACTGGACGCTGAAGGCCGGCCGGTCCAGGAGCTGGAGGCCTTCGACGACCTGGTCGTTCAGGCAGACGTGGGAGACCTCGGCCCGTCCGTAGGCGGTGTCGGACGGCTTGTCGAGCGGGGCGTCGACGGCGAAGCCGTGGTTGTGCGCGGTGACCTCGACCTTGCCGGTCGAACGGTCCTGCACGGGCTGGTTGATGCCGCGGTGGCCGTACTTCAGCTTGTACGTGCCGAAGCCGAGCGCCCGGCCCAGGATCTGGTTGCCGAAGCAGATGCCGAAGAGCGGGGTCTTCCGCTCCAGGACGCCCCGCATGACGGAGACCGGGTGGTCGGCGGTCGACGGGTCGCCGGGGCCGTTGGAGAAGAAGACGCCGTCGGGCTGGACCGCGTACACCTCCTCCAGGGTGGCGGTGGCGGGCAGGACGTGCACCTCGATGCCGCGCTCGGCCAGCCGGTGCGGGGTCATGCCCTTGATGCCGAGGTCGATCGCCGCGACGGTGAACTTCCTGGTGCCGATCGCGGGGACGACGTAGGTCTCCTTGGTGGCGACCTCGGCGGAGAGGTCGGCGCCGCTCATCTCGGGGGCCCGGCGCACCCTGGCGAGCAGGGTCTCCTCGTCGGCGAGCGTGTCGCCGGAGAAGATGCCGACGCGCATCGCGCCGCGCTCGCGCAGGTGACGGGTGAGGGCGCGGGTGTCGATGCCGCTGATGCCGACGACGCCCTGGTTGTCGAGCTCCTCGTCGAGCGAACGCTGTGCGCGCCAGTTGGAGGAGACCCGCGCGGGGTCGCGCACCACGTAGCCGGCGACCCAGATCCGCCCGGACTCGGGGTCCTCGTCGTTCACACCGGTGTTGCCGACGTGCGGAGCCGTCATCACGACCACCTGGCGGTGGTACGAGGGGTCGGTCAGCGTCTCCTGGTAGCCGGTCATGCCGGTGGAGAACACCGCCTCGCCGAAGGTCTCCCCCACAGCCCCGTAGGCGCGGCCGTGGAAAGCGCGGCCGTCCTCCAGGACGAGTACGGCGGGAGCTTTGGCGGCTCCCCGGGTGGAGATCGTCATCGTGCGGTGCCTTCCGTAGAGCGGGTGAGGTGGTTGACGGCCTCGACCCAGGCGGGGTGTTCGGCCGAGTGGTCGGAGCGGAATCCGGAGTCGATCAGCTGGTCGCCGAGCGCCCAGGTGATGACCAGCAGCCCACCCTCGGGGAGTACCTTGCCGGCGAGGGCCTTGTCCGTCCGGGCCTCGCGCAGGTCCGCGGCCGGGACGAAGAAGTCCGTCGCGCCGGGCCGTACGACGTCCAGGCCCTGTTCGGTGAGGGTGAGCTCGACACGGCTGCGGGTGCCGAGGCCGTGGGCGACGACGCGGTCGAGCCACTGCCCGGCCGTCGTCGAGGCGTGGTAGCGCCCGGTCAGGGTGAGCAGCTTCTCGCCGTCGGCGAAGCCGTCCGGGGTGGTCGCGAGCTCGGACAGGCCGGACTGGAGGCTTCCGCGCCACTTCCATCCCTGGCGCATCAGCCAGTAGACGAACGCGACGAGGACCATCAGTCCGATCACCCAGCTGATGCGGGCGGACCAGTCGGTCACCTCCGCCGACTTCTGCTCGGCGGCCAGTTGGTACAGCTGATATTTGGGGCTGAGTGTTGTCACGCGAGCTTCCCGTCGACGAGCGTGGCACGGCCCCGCAGGAAGGTGTGGGTCACTCGCCCCGGCAGCTCGCGCCCCTCGTAGGGAGTGTTGCGGCTGCGGGAGGCGAAGCCCGCGGGGTCCACCGCTCCACGGTATGCCGGATCGACCAGGGTGAGGTTGGCGGGCTCACCCGCCGAGACGGGACGGCCGTGCCCTTCGAGCCGGCCGATGGCGGCCGGGCGCAGCGACATCCGGTCTGCGACGCCTGCCCAGTCGAGCAGTCCGGTCTCCACCATCGTCTGCTGGACGACCGAGAGCGCGGTCTCCAGGCCCACCATGCCCATGGCGGCGGCGGCCCACTCGCAGTCCTTGTCCTCGTGCGGGTGCGGGGCGTGGTCGGTGGCGACGCAGTCGATGGTGCCGTCGGCGAGTGCCTCGCGCAGGGCCATGACGTCGGCCTCGGTGCGCAGCGGCGGGTTCACCTTGTAGACCGGGTTGTAGGACCGTACGAGCTCGTCGGTGAGGAGCAGGTGGTGCGGGGTGACCTCGGCGGTGACGTTCCAGCCCTTGGACTTGGCCCAGCGGACGATCTCGACGGAGCCGGCGGTCGACAGGTGGCAGATGTGCACCCGGGAGTCGACGTGGGCGGCGAGCAGCACGTCGCGGGCGATGATCGACTCCTCGGCGACCGCGGGCCAGCCGCCGAGTCCGAGCTCGGCCGAGACGATGCCCTCGTTCATCTGGGCGCCCTCGGTGAGGCGGGGCTCCTGGGCGTGCTGGGCGACGACTCCGTCGAAGGCCTTCACGTACTCCAGTGCGCGGCGCATGATCACGGCGTCGTCGACGCACTTGCCGTCGTCGGAGAAGACCTTCACTCCGGCGGCCGAATCGTGCATGGCGCCGAGTTCGGCGAGCTGCTTGCCCTCCAGGCCGACGGTGACGGCGCCGATGGGCTGCACGTCGCAGTAGCCGGACTCCTTGCCGAGCCGCCAGACCTGCTCGACGACGCCGGCCGTGTCGGCGACCGGGAAGGTGTTGGCCATGGCGTGCACGGCGGTGAAGCCGCCGGTCGCGGCGGCCCTGGTGCCGGTCAGGACGGTCTCGGAGTCCTCGCGGCCGGGCTCGCGCAGGTGGGTGTGGAGGTCGACCAGGCCGGGCAGCAGGACCTGGCCCGCCGCCTCGATGACGGTGGCGTCGCCGGCGTCGAGGCCGGTGCCGACCGCCGCGACGGTCTCGCCGTCGATCAGGACGTCCGTCGGCTCGCCGCCGAGGAGCTTCGCGCCGCGGATAATGATCTTGCTCATGGTTACTTGGTCTCCTCGGTACGGGCGGCGGGCGACGGTTGGGACGGGGCGGCGGGCCCGGAGCCGCCCAGCAGCAGATAGAGCACGGCCATCCGGATCGAGACCCCGTTGGCGACCTGCTCGACGACCGTGCAGCGGTCGGAGTCGGCGACCTCGGCGGTGATCTCCATGCCGCGGACCATCGGGCCGGGGTGCATGACGATGGCGTGCTCGGGCATCTTCGCCATCCGCTCGCCGTCCAGGCCGTAGCGGCGGGAGTACTCGCGCTCGGTCGGGAAGTACGCGGCGTTCATCCGCTCACGCTGCACACGGAGCATCATCACCGCGTCCGAGGCCGGCAACACCTTGTCGAGGCTGTAGCTGACGTCGCAGGGCCACTGCTCGACGCCGACCGGGACGAGGGTGGGCGGCGCGACCAGCGTGACGTGGGCGCCGAGGGTGGTCAGGAGATGGACGTTGGAGCGGGCGACGCGGCTGTGCAGGATGTCGCCGACGATCGTGATCCGGCGGCCGTCCAGGTCCCGGCCGAGTCCGGCGTCCGCCCCTACGAGCCTGCGGCGCATGGTGAAGGCGTCCAGGAGGGCCTGGGTGGGGTGCTCGTGGGTGCCGTCACCGGCGTTGACGACCGCGCCGTCGATCCAGCCGGACGTGGCCAGGCGGTAGGGGGCTCCGGAGGCGCCGTGCCGGATGACGACGGCGTCCGCGCCCATCGCCTCCAGGGTGAGGGCGGTGTCCTTGAGGGACTCGCCCTTGGAGACGGAGGAGCCCTTGGCGGAGAAGTTGATGACATCGGCGGACAGCCGCTTGGCGGCCGCCTCGAAGGAGATGCGGGTACGGGTCGAGTCCTCGAAGAAGAGGTTGACGACGGTACGGCCGCGCAGGGTCGGGAGCTTCTTGATCGGCCGGTCCGCGACCCGGGCCATCTCCTCGGCGGTGTCGAGGATCAGGACGGCGTCGTCGCGGGTGAGGTCGGCGGCCGAGATGAGGTGGCGCTTCATCTGGGTGTTCTCCGGTGGCTGGAGGGTTCAGGCGTGCGGGCGTGCGGAAGCCGCCGTACGGCACGGTGGGCCGTACGGAAGGGCAGCTACTGCTCGACCGCCGGGGCGTCCTGCCCGACCCCGAGCAGCACGGCGTCGCGGCCGTCCTCCTCGGCGAGCTGGACCTTGACCGTCTCCCGCAGCGACGTGGGGAGGTTCTTGCCGACGTAGTCGGCACGGATCGGGAGTTCGCGGTGTCCTCGGTCGACGAGGACCGCGAGCTGTACCGCCCGGGGCCGGCCGATGTCGCCGAGCGCGTCGAGCGCGGCGCGGATCGTGCGGCCGGAGAAGAGGACGTCGTCGACGAGGACGACCAGGCGGCCTTCGATGCCCTCGCCGGGGATGTCGGTGCGGGCCAGGGCCCGGGCCGGGTGCATCCGCAGGTCGTCGCGGTACATCGTGATGTCGAGGGAGCCGACCGGCATCTTCCGGCCGGTGATCTCTTCGAGCTTGTCGGCGAGCCGGCGGGCGAGGAAGACGCCCCGGGTGGGAATGCCGAGAAGCACCACGTCGTCGGCGCCCTTGGCGCGTTCGACGATCTCGTGGGCGATACGGGTCAGTACTCGGGCGATGTCGGGGGCCTCGAGAACGGGGCGTGCCGCATTGCCGGTGGCGTCGTGCTGTGCGTCCATAAGAAACGGACCTCCTTCTCCGCCTCACTGGACGGATCTTAAAGGACGTCGAAATTGCGTCATCCACGTTACCAGGGCTTGTGCAGGGCCCTTGTCGCACCCCCGGGAGGTGGCGGTCCGGACCATTCAGCTTGACGCACCCAAGTAACGCTGCGTAACCTCACAGTGAGTTACCAGCCACGCGGCGGAGCCGCGAAATGTTCCAGCGTCCCGGGAGCCATATGTCCAGCGAATACGCAAAGCAGCTCGGGGCCAAGCTCCGTGCCATCCGCACCCAGCAGGGCCTCTCCCTCCATGGCGTGGAGGAGAAGTCCCAAGGCCGCTGGAAGGCCGTCGTGGTGGGATCGTACGAGCGCGGCGACCGTGCCGTGACCGTGCAGCGCCTCGCCGAGCTGGCCGACTTCTACGGTGTCCCCGTGCAGGAGCTCCTGCCCGGCACGACGCCCGGCGGCGCGGCCGAGCCGCCGCCGAAGCTCGTCCTGGACCTGGAGCGCCTCGCCCATGTCCCGCCGGAGAAGGCCGGACCGCTGCAGCGCTACGCGGCAACGATCCAGAGCCAGCGCGGTGACTACAACGGCAAGGTGCTCTCGATCCGCCAGGACGACCTGCGCACGCTTGCCGTGATCTACGACCAGTCGCCTTCCGTGCTGACGGAACAGCTGATCAGCTGGGGCGTGCTGGACGCGGACGCCCGCCGCGCGGTCGCCCACGACGAGGGCTGAGCAGCCCAGCAGAAACGTACCGCCGGATCGGCGGGGCCCTTTCCCGGATGCCCCGCCGGTCCGGCGTTCCTGTTTTCCGGCCCCCGGAGGGCCGCTGTCTCCGGCCCGGGATACGACGAAGGGCCCGCGGTCGGTGACCGTGGGCCCTTCGTCGGCTGAGCACCGCCGGCAGCTACTGCTCCCGGCGAAGGTTCGGCTTGAGGTCCTTGAAGCGGGCCAGCAGGCCGTTCACGAAGGACGGGGAGTCGTCGGTGGAGAACTCCTTGGCGATCTGCACCGCCTCGTCGATCACCACCGCGTCCGGTGTCGCGTCCACCCAGATCAGCTCGTACGCGCCGAGCCGCAGGATGTTCCGGTCGACGACCGGCATGCGGTCGATCTCCCAGTCCACGGCGTAGGTGACGATGAGGTCGTCGATCCGGTCCGCGTACTGCGCGTACCCCTCGACGAGCTCCATCGTGTACTCGGTGACCGGCGGCTGACGGGTGTCGGACCGCGAGTGCCGAACCCAGTCCGCGAGGACCGTCTGCACGGACTCACCGCGCTGGTCGGCCTCGAAGAGGATCTGGAAGGCACGCTTGCGGGCCGTATTCCGGGCAGCCACGGTTAGCTGTTCACCCGGCCGAGGTAATCGCCCGAACGGGTGTCGACCTTGATCTTCTCACCGGTCGTGATGAAGAGCGGGACACCGATCTCGTAACCGGTCTCCAGCGTGGCGGGCTTGGTGCCACCGGTGGAACGGTCGCCCTGGACGCCCGGATCCGTGTGCTGGATGACGAGCTCGACGGCGGCCGGCAGCTCGACGTAGAGCACCTCGCCCTCGTGCTGGGCCACCGAGGCGGTGAAGCCCTCGATCAGGAAGTTGGCGGCGTCGCCCACGGACTTGCGGTCGACCATGAGCTGGTCGTAGGTGTCCATGTCCATGAAGACGAAGTACTCGCCGTCCATGTACGAGAACTGCATGTCGCGTCGGTCAATGGTGGCCGTTTCGACCTTCACACCGGCGTTGAACGTCTTGTCGACGACCTTGCCGGAGAGCACGTTCTTGAGCTTGGTGCGCACGAAGGCAGGGCCCTTGCCGGGCTTGACGTGCTGGAACTCGACGACGGACCAGAGCTGGCCTCCGTCGAGCTTGAGCACCAGGCCGTTCTTGAGGTCGTTCGTGGAAGCCACGGTTGCGGAATCTCCTGGACTGAAGCTGGTGGAACGACCGAGGATGCGCGCTAGAGCGCGAGCAGCTCCTTGGTCGTAATGGTGAGTAGCTCGGGTCCGCCGTCCGCCTCGGGGCGCACGACGAGCGTGTCATCGATCCGGACCCCGCCCCGGCCCGGGAGGTGGACCCCCGGTTCGACGGTGACCGGCACACAAGCGTCCAGTTTACCCATGGCCGCAGGTGCCAGCTGCGGGTCCTCGTCGATTTCGAGCCCCACCCCGTGCCCCGTACGGGACGGAAGGCCCTCACCGTGGCCCGCGGAGTCCAGGAGATGGCGGGCCGCACGGTCCACGTCGCGGTAGGCGGCTCCGGGCACAAGTGCCTCTCGTCCAGCCCTCTGAGCGGCGAAAACCAGCTCGTAGAGCTCGATCTGCCAGTCGGCCGGAGCTGTTCCGATGACGAAGGTGCGGCCGATCTCGCAACGGTAACCGCGGTAGTTCGCACCAAGGCAGACGGAGAGGAAATCTCCTTCTTCCACCCTGCGGTCCGACGGCCGGTGGCGCCCCCGGCCGGAGTTGGGACCGGTGGCGACGGAGGTGGCGAAGGCGGGGCCGTCGGCGCCGTGGTCCACCAGTCTGCGCTCCAGTTCCAGCGCGAGGTGCCGCTCGGTGCGGCCGACCAGGATCGATTCGAGGAGTTCGCCGAGCGCCTGGTCGGTGATCTCGGCCGCGATCCGCAAGCAGCCGATCTCCTCCTCGTCCTTGACGATGCGCAGCTGCTCGACGGTGACCCCGAGGTCGGCCAGCCGGAGCTTCGGGGCGACCGCGCCCATGGCCCGGTGCCGGGCGACGGTCAGATCGTGTTCCTCGACGGCCAGGGACTCCGCGCCGTGGGAGGTGGCCAGATCCGCCGCGGCGACCACCGGATCGCCACCGGTGACCGACAGCAGGTCCACCCGGAGCTGGTCGTCGGTGCGTCCGTCGGCCGGATCTCCGGTCGGTGGGCGCGGGCAGAGCAGCACGTCCTCGTCGGGGCCGAGCAGCAGCACGGCGCCCGGCGGCGCTCCCCCGGCCAGATAGCGGACATTGGCGGGGCGGGAGACCAGGGCGGCCGCGGATCCGACGGCGGCGCACCGGTCGCGGAGCAGCCCGCGGCGGACGGCGTACACCTCTGACATGCATCGAGCGTACGAGCGCGGGCGCGGGCCCGCCCGGTCAGCGCACCCGACCGGGGGGCGGTCCCGCAGTAGGTCCGGGCGCGGCCGTGCGGCGGCGGGTCACCAGGAGGGTGGGCTGGCTATGGAGCGGGCGAGTATGTCGTCCAGGACGCGGGCGGTGGTCTCCACGTCGTAGGTGGAGTTGTCGATGATCGGCAGCCCGGAGCCGTACCAGCCGGCCATCCTGCCGTGGATCCGGGCGACCTCCTCGTCCGAGAGGCGGCGGTTGCCGCTGCGGGCGGCGTTGCGCTCCAGGACGACCTCCAGGCCCGGCAGCAGGACGACGGGCAGCAGGCCGGGGCCGACATGGCGCTTCCAGCCGCCGAGGCCGACCACGGGGCGGTCCGGGAAGACCGCGTCGTCGAGGATGCAGGAGATGCCGTTGGCGAGGAAATTGCGGGCGGCGAAGCCGCAGGTGCGGCGGGCCAGCCGGTACTGGGCCTCGGACTGGTCGTTCCACCCCGTCTGCGGGTCCGCGAAGCCGGAGCAGACCCACTCGCGGACGTCGTCGAGGCTGACGTGGGCGGTGGGGACCCGGCGGCGGCTGGCCCAGAGCTTGGCGACGGTGGTCTTCCCGGCGCCCGCCGGGCCGATCAGGAGCACCGCGAGGGTCGCGGTGCCGGTCCCGGGCTCGGCGGGGGGCGCGGGCAGCGGTACGGGACCGCCGGGCGGCAGCTGGATGTGTCCGGTGGTCTCCCTGGAGACCGGCGCCGGGGCCTGGTGCGGTGCCGGGCCGCTCCAGCCCTGGCCCTGCCCCGGCTGGGCGGGCGCGGCCGCGGGAGGCGGCACGGGGCGTCCGGCGGGGGGCGGCGGGGCGGGAGGGCCCGAAGGGGGCGGGGCGGGAGGACCGGCCGGGGGCGGGGCCGGGTGACCGGCCGCGGGCGGGACCGGCGGACCGGCCGCGGGCGGGACCGGCGGACCGGGGTGGCCGGGGTGCTGGGCCTGGTGCGACCAGCCGACAGGTCCGTTTCCGTGTCCCTGGGGCGGCGGCAGCGGTGCCCCCACTGCGTGCTGCATCCGGTGGCACTCCGTCTCGTACAGGCAACTGGCGCTGGTGGAACGGCAACCGTACCTTCCCCGGCCGCCACACAGGCAACGGCCGGAGAGGGGCCACAGTGCCCCGTCGGCCAGTCGGCTTTCCCGGGGCGGGGATACGTCAGTCGGTCAGCTCGTCCGCGAGGGCGCGCAGGGCGAGCCGGTAGGAGCCGATGCCGAATCCGGCGACGGTCCCGGTGGCGACCGGCGCGACCACGGAGTTGTGGCGGAATTCCTCCCGCGCGTACGGGTTCGAGATGTGCACCTCGATCAGCGGGGCGGTGCGCTGGGCGGCCGCGTCCCGCATTCCGTACGAATAGTGCGTGAAGGCGCCCGGGTTGAGAACGACCGGAATTGAACCGTCCGCGGCCTCGTGGAGCCAGCGGATCAGCTCCCCCTCGTCGTTGGTCTCCCGGACGTCGACGTCGAAGCCGAGCTCCTTGCCGAGGGTGCGGCAGGCGTCGACGAGACCGGCGTACGAGGTGGCTCCGTAGACGTCGGGCTCGCGGGAGCCCAGCCGGCCGAGGTTGGGACCGTTGAGCACGAGGACCCTGCGGGTCACGCCGACACCTCCCCATAGGCGGCGAGCAGTACGGCGGGGTCGGGACCCTCCAGGACGGTCGGCTTGCCGAGGCCGTCCAGGACGATGAAGCGCAGCAGGTCACCGCGGGACTTCTTGTCGACCTTCATGTTCTCCAGCAGCTTGGGCCACTGGTCGCCGCGGTAGGTGAGCGGCAGTCCGACCGACTCCAGGACGGCACGGTGCCGGTCGGCGGTCGCGTCGTCCAGGCGCCCGGCCAGACGGCCCAGTTCGGCGGCGAAGACCATGCCGACGGAGACGGCGGCGCCGTGGCGCCACTTGTAGCGCTCGTTCTTCTCGATCGCGTGGGCCAGGGTGTGGCCGTAGTTGAGGATCTCGCGCAGACCGGACTCCTTGAGGTCGCTGGAGACGACCTCGGCCTTGACCCGGATGGCGCGTTCGATCAGCTCGGAGGTGTGCGGTCCGGCCGGCGTGCGCGCACCCTCGGGGTCCGCCTCGACGAGGTCGAGGATCGCCGGGTCGGCGATGAAGCCGGCCTTGATGATCTCGGCCATGCCGCTGACGTAGTCGTTGACCGGCAGCGAGTCCAGGGCCGCGAGGTCGCAGAGCACCCCGGCCGGCGGGTGGAAGGCGCCGACGAGGTTCTTGCCCTCGGCGGTGTTGATGCCGGTCTTGCCGCCGACGGCCGCGTCCACCATGGCGAGCACGGTGGTGGGTACGGCGATCCAGCGCACCCCGCGCAGCCAGGTCGCCGCGACGAATCCGGCCACGTCCGTGGTCGCGCCGCCGCCCACACCGACGATGACGTCGCTGCGGGTGAAGCCGGTCTGCCCGAGCGCCTTCCAGCAGTAGGCCGCGACCTCGACGGTCTTGGCCTCCTCGGCGTTCGGGAGCTGGATGGCGATGGCCTCGTAGCCCTGGCCCGCGAGGTCCTGGCGGACGGCCTCACCGGTCTCGGCGAGCGCCTCGGGGTGCAGGACCGCGACGCGCTTGACGCGGTCGCCGATGAACGTGGGCAGCTCGCCGAGCAGCTGCCGGCCGACCACCACCTCGTACGGGTCGGTGCCCGCGCTGCCGGCGATCTGGATACGGGTGGGCGGCTGTTCGGTCATCGTTGCGTTCTCCCGGCCGGACGACGGCGCGTCCGGCAGTTCCAGTGAGTCGAGGACCGCCTGGGCGACCTCTTCCGGTGTGCGCTCGTCGGTCGCGACGACGACGCGGGCCACGTCCGTGTAGAGGTGGCGGCGGGCCTCCATGAGTTCGCGCCACTGCCGGCGCGGATTCACGGCGAGCAGGGGGCGGGCGGTGTTCAGCCCGACCCGCTTGACCGCTTCGTCGACGTCCATCGAGAGGTAGACGACGGCATGTCCGGCCAGCAGGGACCGCGTGGCGTCGTCGAGGACGGCGCCGCCGCCGAGCGAGAGCACACCCGTGTGCCCGGCGACCGCGGCCCGGACGGCCTCGCTCTCCAGCTCGCGGAAGCGCTCCTCGCCCTCGTCGTAGAAGATCTCGGCGATCGGCTTCCCGGCCGTGGCGACGACGTCGGCGTCGGTGTCCCGGTAGGTGGTGCCGAGCCGTTCGGCGAGCAGTTCGCCCACGGTGGACTTTCCGACGCCCATCGGGCCGACGAGGACGATCAGCGGGGCGCTCATCGGATCTGCAGGTGGTCGAGGTACGACTGCACGTTGCGGTGCGTCTCGGGGACGCTGTCGCCGCCGAACTTCTCCGCGACCGCGTCGGCGAGCACCAGCGCGACCATCGCCTCGGCGACGATTCCGGCGGCCGGCACGGCACAGACATCGGAGCGCTGGTGATGGGCCTTGGCGGCCTCGCCGGTCACCACGTCGACGGTGGCCAGGGCGCGCGGCACGGTCGCGATGGGCTTCATCGCGGCCCGCACGCGCAGCAGCTCACCGGTGGTGAGCCCGCCCTCGGTGCCGCCGGAGCGGCCGGAGGCCCGCTTGATGCCGTCCTCGGTCACCAGGATCTCGTCGTGCGCCTGCGACCCCGGCACCCGGGCGAGGTCGAAGCCGTCACCGACCTCCACCCCCTTGATGGCCTGGATACCCATGAGAGCGGCGGCGAGCCGGGCGTCGAGCCTGCGGTCCCAGTGGACGTGCGAGCCGAGGCCGACCGGCACCCCGTACGCCAGCACCTCGACCACACCGCCGAGGGTGTCGCCGTCCTTGTGAGCCTGGTCGATCTCCGCGACCATCTGCTTGCTCGCGTCCTCGTCGAGGCAGCGCACCGGGTCGGCGTCGAGCCTGTCGACGTCGGCGGGAACCGGGTAGACCCCGTACGGCGCCTTGGCGGCGGCCAGCTCGACGACGTGGCTGACGATCTCGATGCCGGCCGTCTCCTTGAGGTACGACCTGGCGACGGCCCCGAGAGCGACGCGCGCCGCGGTCTCCCGGGCGCTCGCGCGCTCCAGGACCGGCCGGGCCTCGTCGAAGCCGTACTTCTGCATTCCGGCGAGGTCGGCGTGGCCGGGCCGGGGGCGGGTCAGCGGGGCGTTGCGGGCCTGCGCGGCCAGTACGTCGGGGTCGACCGGGTCGGCCGACATGACCTGCTCCCACTTGGGCCACTCGGTGTTGCCCACCATCACGGCGACCGGCGAACCCATGGTCAGGCCGTGCCGGACCCCGCCAAGGAAGGTGACCTCGTCCTGCTCGAACTTCATCCGGGCGCCGCGGCCGTATCCGAGCCGTCGCCGGGCGAGCGCGTCCGCCACCATCTCCGTGGTGACCGGGACACCGGCGGGAAGACCCTCCAGCGTCGCCACCAGTGCGGGGCCGTGCGACTCCCCCGCGGTCAGCCAGCGCAACCTGCTCAACGGTGCTCCTCATGCTCGCGCCTGAAATCCAACGGCGCGACCGGGTGCGCGGCCCTGGCCCGCCGCCCCCGATCCTCCCACGGCCCGGGACGCCTGCCCGCCGCCGGTCCAGCTGGCGGACGGATCAGCCTGCCCGGCGGCGCGGTCAGCGGGCGGCCAGGGCCCGCTCGCCGGCCTGCCGCATGGCGGCCAGTGGCGCGGGCGCCCGGCCCGTCATCTGCTCGACCTGGAGGACGGCCTGGTGCACCAGGAGGTCGAGACCTCCGACGACTGAGCCGCCATGGTCCGCCCAGGAGGCCGCGAGTCCGGTGGGCCAGGGCTCGTACAGCACGTCGAAGAGCGTGCCGGGAGCCGCCGGTACCGAATCCGTCAGCGCGTCCGTGGCGCCGGCCGGAGTGGTCGCGATGACCAGCGGGGCCCGTAGTGCCTGCTCGGCCTCCGCCCAGTCGGCGATCCGGACGTCGACGCCGAGGCGTTCGCCCCAGCCGCGCATCTCGTCACCGCGTGCCCGGCTGCGTACGTAGGCCGTGACCGGCCCCGTGCAGATCTCGGAGAGCGCGGCGAGCGCCGAGGAGGCCGTGGCCCCGGCACCGAGCACGGCGGCGGACTCGGCCTTCTCCACACCGCGCTCACGCAGCGCGGCGATCATGCCCGGGATGTCGGTGTTGTCACCGGTACGCCGGCCGTCCTCGGTGAGGACGACCGTGTTCACGGCCTCCACCGAGGCCGCGGTCTCGGTGACGGAGTCCAGCAGCGGGATGATCGCCCGCTTGAGCGGCATGGTCAGCGACAGCCCCGCCCATGCCCCGTCCAGCCCCTCGACGAAGCCGGCCAGGGCCTGCTCGTCGATCTCGAACCGGTCGTAGGACCAGTCGTCGAGACCGAGCTCCGCGTACGCGGCCCGGTGCAGGACCGGAGAGAGCGAGTGGGCGATGGGCGAGCCGAGGACGGCTGCCCGCTTCCGCCCATCAGTCGATGGCATCGAATTTGTCCTTGAGCTTCAGGAACTCGTCGTACGTCTTGGCGAACTCGGTCTTGTGCTGCCCATCGGTGGCCACGAAGTAGATCCAGCCGTCCTTGGTCGGATTCAAGGCGGCGGCGAGCGCCTCGTTTCCAGGGTTCCCGATGGGGCCGGGAGTCAGGCCACGCTGGGTGTACGTGTTGTACGGATCCTTGTTCTTCCGGATTTCCGCCAGACCGATATTGATCTTGCTCTGGTTATTGAGGTAATTGAACGAGGAGTCGAACTGCAGATACTGGTTCGTCTCCGTGTTGGTCGGCTTGAGACGGTTGTAAATGACCTCCGCCATCTTCCGGAAGTCATCGTGCGTCTTGCCCTCGGCCTGGACGAGACTGGCCGCCGTGATCACCTGCCAGGGGCCGTCCAGGTTGTGCTTCTTGGCCGCACCCACGAGGTCGACCTTCTCGTATTCCTCGTTGGCCCGCGAGACCATCTTCTCCAGGATCGCCTCCGGCTTGGTCTCCTTGGTGACCGAATACGCGGCCGGGTAAAGGAAACCTTCCAGCGGGTCCTTGATGTCCTTGTTCTTGCTCGCCCAGTCGGGCAGGCCGAGATCGGACGCCTTGGACTTCGCGATGCCCTTGGTCGTGCCCTTCTTGAGGTTCAGCTTCGCGTCGATCTTCTCGTAGACGGCGGCGTTGCGGGAGCCCTCGGGAATCACCAGGAGATTCTGGCTCTTCGGGTCGACCATCATCTTCACGGCCTCGGACGCCGACATCTCCGAGTGGAGGAGATAGACGCCGGCCTGGATCGACTTCCCCTTGGGGTTCTCGTTCTGCGCGGAGACGAACGCGTCGACGCTCTTGACCACACCCTGCTTCTTCAGGATGTTGCCGATGTCGTACCCGTACGCGCCCTTGGGGATCTCCACCTCGACCGAGCCGGAACCGCTGCCCGAGTAGTCGGGGGCCGAGCCGAACTTGTCCTTGTAGAAGGAGTAGCCGACGTAGCCAACTCCGCCGAGACCGCCGACCAGGACGAGGGAGACGACCAGACAGGCGCAGCCGCCGCGGCCCTTCTTCTTCTTGCCCTTGCCGCGGCGCTCTCCGCCGCCGCGGCGGGTCTCGCCCGGGTCGTCGTCCGACTCCTCGTCGTCGGGGCCGTCGGCACCGGTGAAGAAGGGGTGGGTCTCCTCCGGCTGGACCTCCGGGTCCCAGTCCGGGTTCTGCACCGGGGCAGGCTCGGCCGGCGGGGCCTCGCGACGGCCCGGCGGCCGGGGCGGCGGGTAGGCCTCGGGCGTGCCGTAGTAGTCGTTGTTCCCGGCGTAACCGCCGGGCTGCCCGTACGGATCGGCGGCCTGGTCCTCGTAAGGCATCGCGGCGGGCTGCCCGCCGGTGTCCCAGCCGCCGTTGTACGGGGGCTGCTGGGCGTACGGGTCCTGCTGGGCGCCGTATCCGGGCTGCTGCTGGTACTGCTGCTGCTGCGCGTACGGATCCTGCGGCTGCTGCTGGGCATACGGGTCCTGCGACTGCTGCTGCGCGTAGGGGTCATGCTGCGACTGCTGGGTGTACGGGTCCTGCTGCTGGTGCTGCCCATAAGGGTCCTGCGGCTGCTGCTGGGCGTACGGGTCCTGCGGGTAGGGCTGCTGCTGGCCGCCGTACTGGCTCTGGCCGTGGGCAGGCTGTTGGCCTCCCCATCCCTGGTCCCCGTACAAGGGGTCCTCGGGATGCCACGGTTCGGAGCCGGGGCCCCGGCCATACTCAGTCATCGATCCCCTTGAGCCGCGAGACGATGTTCCGTCTCTTTGCTGTGCGGTGTTTGTTCGAACACCGCCGCATCGCGCGGAACGTTACCGTATCGCGATCAGACCACCACTTCGACGCCCTCGCCGGGAGGATTGCCCGAAGCGCGCTCGGACTCCAGAGCGTTCTGGAGGATCACCACAGCGGCAGCCTGATCGATGACGGATCGGCCCTTTTTGGACTTCACGCCCGAGGCGCGCAGCCCCTGAGTGGCCGTCACTGTGGTCATCCTCTCGTCCACCAATCGCACCGGAATGGGTGCAACCGCACGGGCGAGCACATCGGCGAAAGCACGGACCTTGACCGCGGCCGGTCCCTCTCCGCCGCCGAGGGACCTGGGCAGACCGACGATGACCTCCATCGGCTCGTACTCCGCGACGATCTGCCCCAGCCGCCGGTGGGCGGCCGGGACATCACGTCCCGGCACGGTCTCCACCGGCGTGGCGAGGATCCCGTCGGGGTCGCAGGAGGCGACCCCGATCCGGGCGTCCCCGACGTCGATCGCCAGTCGGCGACCGCGGCGCATCCGCGTCATGTCCGGCGTCACGCCGTCTCGGTGACGAGGCGTTCGACAGCGGCGACTGCGTCACCGATGGCGTCCGGGTTCTGGCCGCCGCCCTGGGCGACGTCCGGCTTGCCGCCGCCACCGCCGCCGAGGGTCTTGGCGGCGGTGCGGACCAGGTCGCCCGCCTTGAGGCCGCGCTCACGGGCGGCCTCGTTGGTGGCGATGACGGTCAGCGGACGGCCGTTGGCCGTGGTGAACAGGGCCACGACGGCGGGCCGGCCGCCCTGGATGCGCCCGCGCACGTCGAGGACCAGCCTGCGCAGGTCGTCGGCCGAGGTGCCGTCCGGCACCTGCCCGGTGACCAGGGCCACGCCCCGTACGTCCTTGGCGGAGTCGACCAGTCCGGCGGCGGCCTGAAGGACCTTCTCCGCGCGGAACTTCTCGATCTCCTTCTCGGCGTCCTTCAACTTGCCGAGCATCCCGGCGATCTTCTCCGGGAGCTCCTCGGGACGGCCCTTGACCAGTTCCTGGAGCTGGGCGACGACCGTGTGCTCCTTGGCGAGGAAGCTGTACGCGTCGACACCGACGAGGGCCTCGATACGGCGAACTCCGGAGCCGATGGACGATTCGCCGAGCAGCTTCACCAGGCCGAGCTGGGCGGTGTTGTGGACGTGCGTGCCACCGCACAGTTCCTTGGAGAAGTCGCCGATGGTGACGACCCGGACCCGCTCGCCGTACTTCTCGCCGAACTCGGCGATGGCGCCCTGCTTCTTGGCGTCGTCGATGGACATGACCTCGGCCTGGACGTCCAGCTCGCGGGCCAGCACCTCGTTGATCTTCTGCTCGACGTCGGTGAGGACCGTGCCGGGAACGGCGGCGGGCGAGCCGAAGTCGAAGCGGAAGCGGCCCGGGGAGTTCTCCGAACCGGCCTGCGCGGCCGTCGGGCCCAGGGCGTCACGCAGCGCCTGGTGCGTGAGGTGGGTGGCGCTGTGGGCGCGGGCGATGGCGCGGCGGCGGGTGTTGTCGATGGCGGCGAAGGCACTGGCGCCGACCGTCACCTCGCCGACCTGGACCTGGCCCTTGTGCACGGAGACGCCCGGGACGGGCTGCTGGACGTCGCGCACCTGGATGACGGCACCGGTGTCCAGCCGGATCCGGCCCTGGTCGGCGAGCTGGCCGCCGCCCTCGGCGTAGAAGGGGGTGCGGTCCAGGACGACCTCCACCTCATCGCCCTCGGACGCGGCGGGCGAGGGGACACCGTCGACGAGGAGACCGACGATCGTCGACTCGCCCTCGGTGGTGGTGTAGCCGGTGAACTCGGTGATGCCGGAGTTGTCGGCGACCTCGCGGTAGGCGGACAGGTCGGCATGACCGGTCTTCTTGGCCTTGGCGTCGGCCTTGGCCTTGTCCCGCTGCTCCTGCATCAGGCGGCGGAACCCGTCCTCGTCCACGGACAGGCCCTGCTCGGAGGCCATCTCCAGGGTGAGGTCGATCGGGAAGCCCCAGGTGTCGTGGAGCAGGAAGGCCTTGTCACCGGCGATGACCCGGCCGCCGGCGGCCTTGGTCTCGGTGACGGCGGTCTCGAGGATGTTCGTGCCGCCCTTGAGGGCCTTGAGGAAGGCGGCCTCCTCGGCGAGGGCGACGGTCTCGATGCGCTTGCGGTCGGTGATCAGCTCGGGGTACTGGAGCCCCATCGTCTCGATCACGACGCCGACCAGCTCGTTGACGACGGAACCGGTGGAGCCCATCAGCCGCATCATGCGGATGGCCCGGCGCATGATGCGGCGCAGGACGTAGCCGCGGCCCTCGTTGCCGGGGGTGACGCCGTCACCGATGAGCATGACGGAGGTGCGGATGTGGTCCCCGACCACGCGCAGCGAGACGTCCGTGCTCTCGGCCGCGCCGTAGCGCACACCGGTGAGCTCGGTGGCCTTGTCCATGACGACGCGCAGGGTGTCGGTCTCGTACATGTTCGGCACGCCCTGCAGGATCATCGCGAGGCGTTCGAGGCCGAGACCGGTGTCGATGTTCTTGGAGGGCAGGTCCCCGAGGATCGGGAAGTCCTCCTTGCCGTCGCCGGCGCCGCGCTCGTACTGCATGAAGACCAGGTTCCAGATCTCCACGTACCGCTCGTCGTTGACGGCGGGGCCGCCCTCGACACCGAACTCGGGGCCGCGGTCGTAGTTGATCTCGGAACAGGGGCCGCAGGGACCTGGGACGCCCATGGACCAGAAGTTGTCCTTCTTGCCCAGGCGCTGGATGCGTTCGGCGGGGACGCCGATCCGGTCGCGCCAGATCTGCTCGGCCTCGTCGTCGTCGAGGTAGACCGTGATCCACAGGCGCTCGGGGTCGAGGCCGAAGCAGCCGTCCGCCACGGAGCCGGTGAGCAGCTCCCAGGCGTAGTCGATGGCGCCTTCCTTGAAGTAGTCACCGAAGGAGAAGTTGCCGCACATCTGGAAGAACGTGCCGTGCCGGGTGGTCTTGCCGACCTCTTCGATGTCCGGCGTGCGGACGCACTTCTGCACACTGGTGACGCGCGGGGCGGGCGGCTTGACCTCACCGAGGAAGTACGGCTTGAACGGCACCATACCGGCGGGAACGAGCAGCAGAGTCGGGTCGTCCGCGATGAGCGACGCCGAAGGGACGACGGTGTGACCGCGCTCCTCGTAGAAGCTCAGCCAGCGGCGGCGAATTTCAGCCGACTCCATCAGTGGTCCTCATTCCGGTTGTACGAGTTGTAGGGAAGCTTGCGGTTTCGGGCGGACGCACCGCGCCGGTCGGAATCCGCCGCCTCGACGGCGAAGTGGGGCCGCACCGGGAGTTCGGGGTCGACCGGGGCTTCGAGGCCCAGTGCCTCACCGAGCTCGGCCTCGCGCCTGACCATGCCCTCGCGGACGTCGAGTGCGAAGTCCTTGAGCTTGTGACCGGCCACGACCGCCTTGTCGGCGGCCTGCGCCGCAAGGCTCTCGGGGGTCAGCTGCTTGATCTTGCGGTTGACCTTGGCGGTGGCCCAGACCCCGGCGGCTGCGCCGGCGGTGAACCAGAACGTACGGCGGAACATCGCTGCGTCAGTCCTTCGATCCGCGGGAGTTTCTGCCGTTGCGCTTCCTGCCACGCGCGGACGGCACGGTCCGGCCGACGATCACCGATCGCCGGGAGCGCGCTTCCGGTTCGGGAGCGGTCTTGCGGCCGATGGCCTGGCGGACCCCGTAACCGAACGCGGCGACCTTGACCAGCGGACCGCCGAAGGTCGAGGCGACGGTGGTGGAGAGCGCCGAGGCGTTGGAGGTGACCTCCTGGACGTCCGTCGCGATCGCGTCGACCTTGTCGAGCTGGGTCTGCGCGGAGCGTACGGTCGCGGAGGCGTCGGCGAGCAGCGGGACGGCCTGTTCGGTCACGTCCGCCACGAGTCTGGTGGTCGCCCTGAGCGTCTGGGCGAGCCTCACCAGCACCACCGCGAGGAACGAAACCAGGATCGCCCAGAAGACGGCCACCAGGATCCCGGCCACCTCACCACCGGACACAGTGCACCGCTCTCTCTGGCTTGTCGTCTGTCTCTGTCTTGGTTCTCTGCTCTTCGGCGGCGGCCCGCGTAGCGGCCGCTCACCGCCTCCGAGCCTATCGCGCCGGGGCTCGCGCCCTGTACCGCATTACCGTTGGGCCCGGCGGGAGTTCCCGGTACAAGATTGTACGGAGCGCTTTCGGGCCAGTACTCTGCGTGTTTCATGCGACGCTCTCAGCGCCCCTTCCCCTCCTCCGACGATCCGGGTCCGCCCTCCTCCCCCCGTGGCGGACTCGTACGCGGCCTGCCGGGCAATCTCCCGGCGGAGCTGAACAGATTCGTGGGTCGCGAGGACGAGTTGACGGAACTCGCCCGGCTGCTGGAGGAGTCCCGGCTCGTCACCGTCGTCGGGGTGGGCGGAGTCGGCAAGACCCGGCTGGCCACCAGGGCCGCGGCCCTCCTGGAGAAACGGTACTGCGACGGGGTCTGGCTGGTGCAGCTGTCCGCCGTGCACGATCCCGAGCTGCTGGAACACGCGCTCGTGGACGCGCTGGGACTGACCGATCACACCAACAGGCCGCCCCGCACCACACTCCTC
Organism: Streptomyces sp. NPDC127177; assembly: GCF_042672475.1. Taxonomy (NCBI): domain Bacteria; kingdom Bacillati; phylum Actinomycetota; class Actinomycetes; order Kitasatosporales; family Streptomycetaceae; genus Streptomyces; species Streptomyces sp. NPDC127177. The sequence goes on along the minus strand of NZ_JBHXUW010000038.1, from coordinate 46,147 downwards.
GAACACTGCGCCGGACGTCGGCTGCTGCTGGTGATCGACGGCTTCGAACATCTCGTGGACGCCTGTGCGGAGTTGGTGAGCGACCTGCTGCGCCGCGCCCCGCGGCTGCGGGTGCTGGCGGCCGGCCGGCTGCCACTGGAGCTCGACGGGGAGGCCACCTACCCGCTCGCGACGATGACCGACGCGGACGCGCTGCGGCTCTTCGCCGAGCGGGCCGCCGCCGTGCGGCCGGAGTACCGGCTGACGGAACACACCCGGGGCTCGGCCCTGGAGCTCTGCCGCCGGCTGGACGGGATTCCGCTGGCGCTGGAGCTGGCGGCCGGGCGGCTGCGGGCCCTGTCCGCGGAGCAGGTGCTGGAGCGGCTGGACGACCGCTTCCGGCTGCTGACCGGCGGCAGTCGCAGCGCGCTTGCCCGCCATCAGACGCTCCGCACGGCCATCGGCTGGAGCCACGAACTGTGCGCCCCGGAGCAGCGGCTGCTCTGGGCACGGCTCTCGGTCTTCGCCGGGCAGTTCGATCTGGAGGCGGTCGAGTACATCTGCAGCGGTTCCGACCTCCCTGCCGACTCGGTCCTCGACGTGCTCTCCGGGCTGCTGGCGCAGTCCATCGTGGCGCGCGAGGACTCGGCGGCCGGTACCCGCTACCGGATGCTGGACACGGTGCGCGAGTACGGAGCCGAGTGGCTGGCGGCCACGGGCGAGACGGAACGCCTGCGCCGCCGCCACCGCGACTGGTTCCTGGGGCTGGCGACCTGGTGCGAGCTGGACTGGTTCAGCCCGCGGCAGGGCGAGGTCGCGGCCCGGGTGGAATGCGAGCTGCCCAATCTGCGGCGGGCCATGGAGTGTTCGCTGGAGAGCCCCGAGGAGGCGCACCTCGCGCAGTACCTGGCGGGCACGCTCTGGTTCCTGTGGGTCGGCTGCGGGCGGCTCTCGGAGGGGCGGCACTGGCTGGACCACGTACTGGAGGAGGAGACCCCGTACGACTCCTCGCGGCTCAAGGCGCTGTGGGTGCTCGGCTATGTCGCAGTGCTCCAGGGGGACCCGGTGGGCGCGATCTCGGCGCTGACCGAGTGCCGGGACGAGGCGGATCTGGCGGGTGACGCGGCGGCGTCGGCGTACGCCGTCCACCGCACCGGCTGTCTGGCACTGGTCACGGACGACACCGCACGCGCCCAGGAACTGCTGCACGAGGCGCTCGGCCGCTACCGGGAGCTCGGGGAGCTGAACAGCAATGTGCTGATGGCCCAGGTCGAGCTGGCCATGGCGGTCGGGTTCCGGGGCGAGCTGGACCGTGCGGTCACGATCTGCGAAGAGGTCCGGGACATCTGCGAGGACCACGGGGAGCGGTGGGCGCTCAGTTACGCGTTGTTCGTGCTGGCCTTCGCCGCGCTGGAGCGGGGCCGCCCCGCCCGGGCCCGGGAGCTTCTCGGGGAGTCCCTGACCATCAGCCACACCTTCCACGACTTGCTCGGGACCGTACTCTCGCTGGAACTGCTGGCGCTCGTCACGGTGGTCGAGGGCGACGCGGCCGAGGCGGCGCTGCTCCAGGGCGCGGCCGAACAGATCTGGCCATCGGTGGGACTGCCCCTGTTCGGCTCGGCGCACTACGGGGCGCCGAGGGCCCGGTGCGAGGAACTGGCCCGCCATGAGCTGGGCGAGGCGCTCTACGCCTCGCAGCGGCGCGCCGGCGGGAGGCTGGGCGCGGACGCGGTGGTGGCCAGGGCGCTGGCGAGCCGGCCGCGGCAGCGACAGGACGGCGCGGACACCGGTGCGCAGGAGGCACCCGGCCCGCAACCGCCGGCCGGGAAGACGCGAAAGCCCGCCGCCTCCCCGACTTCGGGAAGGGGCGGGCCTGAGCGCTGGTGAGGAGCGGCTACGCCTGGATCAGCGGGCGTAGTACTCGACGACGAGCTGCTCGTCGCAGATCACGGGGATTTCCTTGCGGTTCGGGTCCCGGTCAAGGCGGAAGGCCAGGGCCTTCAGGTTCACCTGCAGGTAGCGCGGGGTCTCACCGTCGGTGTCGTAACCACCCTCGCGAGCAACCTGGAAGGGGTGCTTGTCGCGGCTGCGCTCGCGGACCATCACGATGTTGTCGGGACGGACACGGAAGGACGGCTTGTCGACCTTGTGGCCGTCGACCTCGATGTGACCGTGCACGACCATCTGGCGCGCCTGGTAGATCGTCTTGGCGATGCCCGAACGCAGGACCAGCGCGTCGAGACGGCGCTCGAGCTCGACGACGAGCGCCTCGCCCGTCTTGCCCTCGGCCTTCTTGGCGCGGTCGTAGGCACGCGCCATCTGACGCTCGCTGATGTCGTACTGGGCGCGCAGACGCTGCTTCTCGAGCAGACGGACCTTGTAGTCCGAGTTCTGCTTACGGCCGCGGCCGTGCTCGCCCGGCGGGTAGGGGCGGGCCTCGAAGTACTTGACGGCCTTCGGCGTCAGCGCAATGCCGAGCGCGCGGCTCTTCTTGACCTTGGGACGCGACTGATTAGGCACGTTCTCCAGACCTCCGTTGTAGGTTAGGTTAGGCTCACCTTACTCAAGGAGATCGCATGTCTCGCCCTGGGAACACCACACACGTCACGGACAGCACAGACAGCGGCAGCACACATGAAGGTGCTGCTACGACGGAAGGCCGATCTGATCGTGGTCAGCCGCGTCCCAGCGGGCTTGAAAACACTCGGATGCCGTCAGCAGCCGAGCGCACACGAACTCTCGTACAGAGTACCTGCTCCGCGGTACTGCTCGTCCCCGGCCTCGACTCAGCGGGCGCGGACCACCTGTTGCCCCTGTCCCGCAGCGTGGGTCCGGACGGGGATCTCTTCCTGGAATTCCCCGTGGATTCCCCGGCCGTACGGGCCGCGACGCACGCCCAGGACGACGAACTGTCGGCTGTGCTGGAGATCACGGACGTCGCTCCGGTCTCCGTACCGCACCGCATCCGCGGCCGCGCCCGGGTCTCCGGCTGGCTGACCACCGTACCCGGCATGGCAGGCCCCGGCCGGATGCTGCTGCGCCTGGAGACGGGTGAGGCGTACGTCGAGGATCTCTGGGGCGCGGAGGGTGTCGAGCCGGAGGAATTCCGGGACGCGGCGGCCGACCCGCTCGTCGACCACGAGGCGGAACTGCTCCAGCATCTGCACGCGGCGCACGGGGACCAGCTGGGGACGCTGTGCGGACTGCTCGGCGAGCGGGCCGCCGGCCTCTGCTCGGAGCACCGGCCGGCCGTCGTGCCGGTCGCGCTGGACCGTCTCGGGCTGCGGGTGCGCTTCTGTGAGCGGGACGGCAGGTGCTTCGACGCGCGCTTCGAGTTCCCCGAGCCGGTGCGTGACGTGGTCGAGCTGCGGCACGCCATGCACACGCTCTTCGAAGCGGCCGCGCACTGAGCCGGTCCGGCCGGGACCCGCGGGCCCCGGGAGGCCGGAATCCGGAGACCCCGTGAAGGGGCCTACGAATCGGACGGGCTCGCGTCGCCGTCCGCCTCCGTGCGGCCGAGCCGCTCGCGGACCCGGTCCACCACATCCGCGTACCGAGCCTCGGCGCCGTAACGCGTGGGCAGGTAGTACCGCTTGTCGCGAACCGCGTCCGGAGCGTACTGCTGGGCGGCGATCCCGCCGGGCACGTCGTGCGGATAGACATAGCCCTGTGCGTGCCCCAGCTTGGCGGCGCCCTTGTAGTGGCCGTCGCGCAGATGGGCCGGGACCGGGCCGGCCAGGCCCCTGCGCACGTCCTCCTGGGCGGCGGAGATCGCCAGCGTCGCCGCGTTGGACTTGGGGGCGAGGGCCAGGGCGATCGTGGCGTGGCTGAGGGTGAGCGCCGCCTCCGGGAAACCGATCATGGCGACGGCCTGGGCCGCCGCCACCGCTATGGGCAGCGCCGTGGGGTCCGCCAGACCGATGTCCTCGCTGGCCGAGATCATCAGCCGCCGGGCGATGAACCGGGGGTCCTCCCCCGCCTCGATCATCCGGGCCAGGTAGTGCAGCGCGGCGTCGACGTCGGAGCCCCGGATCGACTTGATCAGCGCACTCGCCACGTCGTAGTGCTGGTCACCGTCCCGGTCGTACTTCACCGCCGCACGGTCGACCGTCTCCTCCAGGGTCAGGAGGGTGATCTCCTCCTCCTGCTTCGACAGCGCCGCCCCGGCGGCCGCCTCGAGCGCCGTCAGCGCACGGCGTGCGTCGCCCCCCGCGATGCGCAGCAGGTGCTCCTCGGCATCCTCGGGCAGCGCCACCGCGCCGCCGAGTCCGCGCTCGTCGGTCAGCGCCCGGCGCAGCAGGCCGCGCAGATCGTCGTCGGTCAGCGATTCAAGCGTCAGCAGCAGCGAGCGGGAGAGCAGCGGGGAGATGATCGAGAAGTACGGATTCTCGGTGGTGGCCGCGATCAGCGTCACCCAGCGGTTCTCCACGGCGGGGAGCAGCGAGTCCTGCTGCGCCTTGGAGAAGCGGTGGATCTCGTCCAGGAAGAGGACGGTCTCCTTGCCGTAGCCACCGGTGGCACGGCGGGCGCCCTCGATGACCGCCCGCACTTCCTTGACGCCCGCGGTGATCGCGGAGAGCTCGACGAAGCGCTTGTTGGTGGCCTTGCTGACCACGTACGCCAGTGTCGTCTTCCCGATACCGGGCGGGCCCCAGAGGATCACCGATGAGGGGCCGGCCGGTCCCCCGCTTCCCTCGCCGACGAGGCGGCGCAGCGGCGAGCCCGGCTTGAGCAGATGCTGCTGGCCGACGACCTCGTCGAGGGTACGTGGACGCATCCGGACAGCAAGGGGGCTGCTGGACGGGTCCTTCTCCTGGCGGTCTTCGGCTGCTGCGGTAAAGAGGTCGGGCTCCACGTCTCGAAGCCTATGTCACCGCACTGACAACGCTGCCGGTCAGCTGGTCCAGAAGTCCCACCAGCGGGTCAGGATCAGCATGCCGATGATGCCGACCCACAGGACCGGCGGGACCCAGTGGAACTCCGTCAGTCCGTCGCGCAGCCAGTTCGGCGCGGGCAGGATCCGGTGCTTGATGTTGTGCGTGGTGACGTAGCAGAACATCAGGATCGTGGCGACCCAGGCCAGGCAGCACCACAGGCAGAGCGAGTTGATGTTGTACAGCGACTGGTACTGGAGCCAGGTGCAGAAGCCGACGCCGAACAGGGTGCCCGCGTTCATCCCCAGCCAGTACCAGCTGCGGAAGCGCGCTCCGGCGAGCAGCGCCAGGCCGATGCCGATGATCACCGGATAGGTGGCCATGCCGAGCCACGGGTTGGGGAAACCGAACGCGGTCGCCTGCTCGCTCTTCATGATGTTGCCGCAGGACACCACCGGGTTGAGGCTGCACCCCGGGACGAAGGTGGGGTCCTCCAGCAGCTTGAGCTTGTCGAGCGTGATGACCCACGCGGCGAGAAGTCCGGCAGCGCCCGTGATCACCAGCAGCAGCGCGAAGGCGCGACCACTGCCGGTGGTCCTCTTCCCGTCGTCCTCGTCCTGGTGGGAGGAGGGATGGTCAACCGCTGCAGTCGTCATATCGCCGTTCCGTCGCTGAGTAGCCTGCTGGGCACGGTCATTGTGCCGTACTCGGGCGCCGGTCTTCCGTTCGATGAACATAAAGATGCGGGCGGGAACCGGCGTCGGACTCCGCGTACGAACGGCATCGGCGGCAGGGGGTGTTACCAGGCTGCCGGGCCCGGAATCGTCCGGCAGGATGAATCCGGATGCACCGCGTTGACGGAACGGCGGTGGAACTCCCGGTCGCGGGCGGCCGGAACACCGCCCGCCCGCGACCGGGAGGAGAAGCTACGCGAGGCGCGCCCTGATCACCTCGGTCACCTCGGCCAGGGGAACGGCCGTCTGCTCACCGGACTCCATGTCCTTGAGCTGGACGACGCCTTCGGCCAGGTCGCGTTCGCCCGCGACGACGGTGAACCGCGCGCCCGACCGGTTGGCGCTCTTCATCGCGCCCTTGAGACCGCGGCCCCCGAACGCGAAGTCGGCCGCCACGCCCTCGCGGCGCAGCCGAGTGACGACGGCGAACAGCTTCCGCCGCGCCTCCTCGCCGAGCGGTACGGCGAAGACGCTGGTGGTCGAGGGCAGTTCGAGCTCGATGCCCTCCGCCTCCAGCGCGAGCACCGTGCGGTCCACGCCGAGCGCCCAGCCCACCGAAGGCAGCGCCGGGCCGCCGATCATCTCGGACAGGCCGTCGTACCGTCCGCCGCCGCCCACCGCCGACTGCGAGCCCAGTCCGTCGTGGACGAACTCGAAGGTGGTGCGCGTGTAGTAGTCGAGACCGCGGACGAGCTTCTCGTCGTCCTCGTACCGGACACCCGCCTCGTTGAGCAGGTCCCGGACCTCCTCGTGGTACGCCTTGCAGGCGTCGCAGAGGTAGTCGCGCAGCACCGGGGCGCCGGTCAGCTGCTTCTGGACGTCGGGGCGCTTGTCGTCGAGGACCCGGAGCGGGTTGATCTCGATGCGGCGCCGGGTCTCCTCGTCGAGGTCGAGCTCGCGCAGGAAGCCCTGGAGGGCGTCCCGGTAGACCGGCCTGCACTCCTTGTCGCCGAGCGAGTTCAGCAGGATGCGGAACTCGCGCAGCCCCAGCGTTCGGTACGCCTGGTCGGCCAGGATGATCAGCTCGGCGTCCAGCGCCGGGTCCTCCGCACCGATGGCCTCGGCACCGACCTGCGAGAAGTGGCGGTAACGGCCCTTCTGCGGGCGCTCGTAGCGGTAGTACGAGCCGGAGTACCAGAGCTTCACCGGCAGGTTGCCGAGCTTGTGGAGGTTGGCCTCCAGGGCGGCGCGCAGCACGGACGCGGTGCCCTCGGGGCGCAGGGCGAGCTCGGAGCCGCCCTTGGTGGTGAGGGTGTACATCTCCTTGCTGACGATGTCGGTGGACTCACCGACGCCTCGGGAGAAGAGGGCCACGTCCTCGAAGCCGGGGGTCTCGATGTAGCCGTAGCCCGAGTTCTTCAGGGGCGCGGAGATCGCCTCACGCACCGCGAGGTACTTCGCGGAGTCGGGCGGGGTCAGGTCGTACGTGCCCTTGGGGGCCTTGAAGGTGCTCACGATTTCGCTCTCGTCACATTCCTCGTCGGGGCGCGTCCATACCGCTCAGATACGGATTGGTGGCGCGCTCGCGGCCGATGGTCGTCTGGGGGCCGTGGCCGGACAGCACCACGGTCGAGTCGTCGAGCGGCAGGCACACACGGGCCAGCGACTCGAGCAGCTCGGCGTGATCGCCACCGGGCAGGTCGGTGCGTCCGACGGAGCCGGCGAAGAGCAGGTCGCCCGAGAAGAGGACCTGCGGAACCTCCGCGGCCTCGGGCATCCTGAACGTCACCGACCCCTTGGTATGGCCGGGCGCGTGCGAGACACCGAACTCCATACCGGCCAGCGTCAGCCGGGCGCCGTCGCTCAGCTCCTTGACGTCGTCCGGCTCGCCCACCGTCAGCTCGCCCATGAGCGGCATCCCGATGGAGCGGCCGAGGGCCTTCTCCGGGTCGCTCATCATGTAGCGGTCCTCGGGGTGGATCCAGGCGGGGACGTCGTGCGCGCCGCACACCGGGACGACCGAGGCGACGTGGTCGATGTGGCCGTGGGTGAGCACGACGGCGACGGGCTTCAGCCGATGCTTCCTCAGCGCGTCCTCGACCCCGGAGGCGGCCTGGTGGCCCGGGTCGATGATCACGCACTCCTCACCTGCGGCGGGGGCGACCAGGTAACAGTTGGTCCCCCAGGCCCCGGCGGGGAACCCGGCAATGAGCACGATCGTCCTTAATGGTCGTCCGACGAGGGATTGCGGCTGCGAGGTCGCAGCAGTTCAGAGCCTACCGGCGCTCCTCATTCCACAGCTAACCCATATACGGTACGGGGCAACTCAGGCCCGATCACACGACGTACAAGGAGATCACCCGGTGGTCAGCAGCGATCAGCGGCGGCGGCAGCTCGCCAGGGAGAAGTTCGAGCGGCAGCAGCAGCGCCGGGAGGAGGCTCGTCGCAGGACGCGGAGGCTGACGGTCATCATCACGTCGGCGGTGGCCGTGGTGGCCGTCATCGGCGGCGTCACCTACTTCGCCGCCGGCGACGACGGCAAGAAGGACAAGGCCGACGCGGCGGCGAGCCAGAGCCCGTCGGCGTCCCCCTCGCCGAGCGAGAAGAGTGCGCCGGAGCCGGCGATGGAGATCGACAAGAAGGCGAAGTACACCCTGTCGCTCAAGACGAGCCAGGGCGACATCGCGTTCACCATGGACGCGGCGAAGACGCCGCACACCACGAACTCCTTCAAGTCGCTCGCCGACAAGAAGTTCTTCGACGGCACGAAGTGCCACCGTCTGACCACGCAGGGTATTTTCGTCCTGCAGTGCGGCGACCCCAAGGGCGACGGCACCGGCGGTCCCGGCTACACGATCCCGGACGAGAACCTGACCGCGCTCGGCAAGGCCGGCAAGGACGGCACGGTGACCTACCCGGCGGGCACGGTGGCCATGGCCAACACCGGCCAGGAGCACACCGGCGGCAGCCAGTTCTTCCTGGTCTACAAGGACAGCAAACTGCCGCCCACCTACACGCCGTTCGGCACGATGGACGCGGACTCGCTGAAGGCCGTCGCGGCCATCGGCAAGGCGGGCGTCGCCGGTGGTGCGGCGGACGGTGCCCCGAAGAAGGCCGTGAACATCTCGAAGGCGGCCGTCGACAAGGCGTGAGCGCGGCGGGCCCGGCGTGATCCGCACGACAGGCACCGGGGCGCGGGCCGGATAATTTCGGCCGCGCGGAGTGCGGACAGCCGGGTGGCCCGTCGCCTAGATTGGCGTTGTGCAGGGCGGGCGCTGCCCGCCCCAGGAAACTGTGGACGATGCCAGGGGGGCGAACCCTCTCGCGGGCATCAGGTGGAGGAGGCGCTGTGAGCAGCGACCCGTGGGGCCGTGTCGACGAGACAGGCACCGTGTACGTGCGTACAGCCGACGGCGAGCAGGTCGTCGGATCGTGGCAGGCCGGTTCTCCGGCGGAGGCCCTGGCCTACTTCGAGCGCAAGTACGAGGGCATTGTGGTCGAGATCGGCCTCCTCGAGCGGCGGGTGAAGACCACCGATCTGTCCGCGAAGGACGCGACGACCGCCATCGAGCATCTGCGTGCGCAGGTCGACGAGCACCACGCCGTCGGCGACCTCGACGCACTGCGCAAGCGGCTGGACGCCCTGGTGGCGACGGTCGACTCGCGGCGGGAGGAGCGCAAGGCCCAGAAGGCCAAGCAGACCGACGAGGCGAAGCACGCCAAGGAGGCGCTGGTCGTCGAGGCCGAGGAGCTGGCGCAGAGCGAGCAGTGGCGCTCCGCGGGTGAGCGGCTGCGCGCGCTCGTCGACACGTGGAAGGGCCTGCCGCGGCTCGACCGCAAGTCGGACGACGAGCTGTGGCACCGCTTCTCGCACGCGCGCTCGGCGTTCTCCAAGCGTCGCAAGGCCCACTTCGCCTCGCTGGACGCCCAGCGCGAGGAGGCCCGCAAGGCCAAGGAGAAGCTGGTCGTCGAGGCCGAGTCGCTGTCCGGATCATCGGACTGGGGTCCGACGGCTGCCCGCTACCGCGATCTGATGACGGAGTGGAAGGCGGCGGGCCGTGCCCAGCGCGAGGCCGAGGACGATCTGTGGAACCGTTTCCGCGGTGCCCAGGACGTCTTCTTCGCCGCCCGCAGCGAGGTCTTCGCCGAGCGGGACGCGGAGCAGGGCGAGAACCTCAAGCTGAAGGAGGAGCTCGCCGTCGAGGCCGAGAAGCTGGTGCCGGTGAAGGACCTGAAGGCCGCCAGGGCGGCGTTCAGGGCCATCAACGAGCGCTGGGAGGCCGTCGGCCATGTGCCGCGTGACGCCCGTCCGAAGGTCGAGGGGCGGATGCACACGGTGGAGCGGGCGCTCCAGGAGGCCGAGGAGTCGGAGTGGCGCCGGACGAACCCGGAGGCACGTGCCCGTGCCGCGGGTCTGACGGGACAGCTCCAGTCGGCCGTGGACAAGCTGCGTACGCAGATCGACACGGCGCGCGCCTCGGGCAACAACGCCCGTGCGGACAAGCTCGCCCGTGAGCTGGAAGGCCGGCAGGCGCTGCTGGACCAGGCGCTGAAGGGCCTGGAGGAGTTCGGCGGCTGAGCAGCACCTGTTCGCCGGTTCGGTAGTGAAGGGCCCCTCCGCCGTGGCGGAGGGGCCCTTCACATGGCCGTACGGAGCCCCTCAGGGCCCCGGTCAGGGCCGGCGGGCCGAGGTCACCCGGTAGACGTCGTAGACGCCCTCCACGCCGCGTACGGCCTTCAGGACGTGGCCCAGGTGCTTCGGGTCGCCCATCTCGAAGGTGAAGCGCGAGGTGGCCACCCGGTCGCGGGAGGTCTGCACCGCCGCGGACAGGATGTTGACGTGCTGGTCGGACAGGATGCGTGTGACGTCGGAGAGGAGCCTGGACCGGTCGAGCGCCTCGACCTGGATGGCGACGAGGAAGACCGAGGACTGGGTGGGGGCCCATTCGACCTCGAGGATCCGCTCCGGCTCCTGCGAGAGCGAGTCGACGTTGACGCAGTCCGCGCGGTGGACGGAGACGCCGCTGCCCCGGGTCACGAATCCGATGATCGGGTCACCGGGAACGGGCGTACAACAGCGGGCCAGCTTGACCCAGACGTCCTCGACGCCCTTGACGACCACACCCGGATCCGCCTTGGCCCGGCGCTTGTTGCGGCCGTGCGAGGGCGGGGAGCTCTCCGCCAGGTCCTCGTTGGCCGCGTCCTCGCCGCCGAGCGCCTGCACCAGCTTCTGCACGACACCGGCCGCCGCCACGTGTCCCTCGCCGATAGCGGCGTACAGGGACGAGATGTCGGGGTAGCGCATCTCGTGGGCGAGGGTGACCAGTGAGTCGCCGGTCAGGATCCGCTGGATGGGCAGGTTCTGCTTGCGCATGGCCCGCGCGATGGAGTCCTTGCCCTGCTCGATCGCCTCGTCCCGGCGCTCCTTGGAGAACCAGGCGCGGATCTTGTTGCGTGCCCGGGGCGACTTGACGAAGCCGAGCCAGTCGCGGGACGGCCCCGCGCCGGCCGCCTTGGAGGTGAAGACCTCCACCAGGTCGCCGTTGTCGAGGGTGGACTCCAGCGGTACGAGCCGCCCGTTGACCCGGGCCCCTATGGTCCGGTGGCCGACCTCCGTATGGACGGCGTACGCGAAGTCGACCGGTGTCGCCCCCGCGGGGAGCGCTATGACGTCGCCCTTCGGCGTGAAGACGAAGACCTCGTTGCGCGAGAGGTCGAAGCGCAGGGACTCCAGGAACTCGCTGGGGTCCTCGGTCTCCTTCTGCCAGTCCAGGAGCTGGCGCAGCCACGCCATGTCGTTGACGGTGTCCTGGCCGCGGCCGGTGTTCTTCGGGATGTCGGTGCGCACCTTGGAGGCGCCGGCGACGGCCTCCTGCTTGTACTTCCAGTGCGCGGCGATGCCGTACTCGGCGCGGCGGTGCATGTCGAACGTACGGATCTGCAGCTCGACGGGCTTGCCGCTGGGGCCGATCACCGTGGTGTGCAGCGACTGGTACATGTTGAACTTGGGCATCGCGATGTAGTCCTTGAACCGGCCGGGGACCGGATTCCACCGCGCGTGGACGGTGCCGAGCGCCGCGTAGCAGTCGCGGACCGTGTCGACGAGCACCCGGATGCCCACCAGGTCGTAGATCTCGGCGAAGTCGCGGCCTCGCACGATCATCTTCTGGTAGACGCTGTAGTAGTGCTTCGGCCGGCCGGTGACGGTGGCCTTGATACGGGCGGCGCGCAGGTCGGACTGGACCTCGTCGGTCACTATGGCGAGGTATTCGTCGCGCTTGGGAGCACGCTCGGCGACGAGGCGGACGATCTCGTCGTACATCTTGGGGTAGAGGATCGCGAAGGCGAGGTCCTCCAGCTCCCACTTGATGGTGTTCATGCCCAGGCGGTGCGCCAGCGGGGCGTAGATCTCCAGCGTCTCGCGGGCCTTCTTCTCCTGCTTCTCCCGCTTGAGGTAACGCATGGTGCGCATGTTGTGCAGCCGGTCGGCGAGCTTGATGACCAGCACCCTGGGGTCCTTGGCCATCGCCACGACCATCTTGCGCACGGTCTCGGCCTGCGCGGCCTCGCCGAACTTGACCTTGTCCAGCTTGGTGACGCCGTCGACCAGCAGTGCGACCTGGTCACCGAAGTCGCGGCGCAGGGTGTCCAGGCCGTATTCGGTGTCCTCGACCGTGTCGTGCAGCAGTCCCGCCATCAGGGTGGCCGGATCCATGCCCAGCTCCGCCAGGATGGTGGTGACGGCGAGCGGGTGGGTGATGTAGGGGTCGCCGCTCTTGCGCTTCTGGCCGCGGTGCCAGCGTTCGGCGACCTGGTAGGCGCGCTCGATCTGGCGCAGTGTGGAGGTCTCGATCTTGGCGTCGTTGCTGCGCACGGTACGCAGCAGCGGTTCCAGCACCGGGTTGTACGGGCTGGATCGCTGGACGCCGAGGCGGGCCAGCCTGGCCCGGACCCGGTTGGAGGAGCCGCCGCCGCTACGGGCCGCCGGGCCCGCGGGCGCGGCAGCCGCCACGGGCTTCGCCGGGGGCTTCGGCGCCGTCGGGGGTGGTGAGGCGGGCGCGGCCGGCTGGGCGGGCGAGTCGGGCGCGGGCCCGTTCGCCTGCGCGGGAGCCGGCCCGGAGCCGGGCTCGGGAGCCGGGGGCTTCGGCTTCTCCGCGGGCTGCTGCTTCGCGGGCGTGGCTGGGGCCGCCGCGGGCTTTTCGGGCTGCGGGGCGGCGACTGGCTGGGCCTCGTCTGGCAAGAGCGCTCCTCGTGCGGATCCGGACACCCGGAAAGGCCATCGTAACGACCCTGTGGCCGGTCCTCCCCCGGGGACCGTGAGAGCCCTCACAACGCGGAGCGGGCACCCGATTGTTCCCGGGTGCCCGCCATGGTGCGAGAGCTGCGGTGGCGTACCGCCCGGCAGCTCGCTCAGGCCATGATCAGCGCGGAGCAGGTGGCCCGCCCACGGGTCCCCGGTGGGACGGGGGCCCGCTCGCCGTTCAGTTCCAGCGAAGCAGCGCACCGCCCTTGATCTGCATTTCCTTCTTGGCGGCCACGTTCCCCCACGGCGCCTTGACCGATCCGGTCTTTCCGCAGCCGGCGTCGTACCAGGTCTTCTTCCCCTTGGCGTTGAAGCCCTTGACCTTCACGCAGACGCTGCCGCCCTTGAAGACCTTCCAGCCGTAGGCCATCTTCATGCCCTTGGCGCCGAAGTGGGCACAGCCGTCGTTGACCGTCGTCCACTTCCCCGGGACTCCCCCCGCGTTCTTCCAGCCCGAGCAGATGCCCTTCGCGGCGGCACCGGCCGGAGCGGCGGCGACGGCCGCCTCGGCGGGGCTCGCCCCGGCAGGCGCCGCACCGATGGCGAGGGCGGCGAAGGAGAGCGCGGATACGGCTCCCAGAGCAAACGTGCGTGCGATTGTCATCGGATTCCTTCTGTTGGGATGCCTGGTCAGTGGCACCACCAAGATCCAATCAGACAGCAGTTCCCCCGTTACTCCGTTGGAGCGCATGTCGCGGAAGTCGGCCGAAAGACGGTTCCGGCACACCTCCGCCGCACGCGAAGGGGGCACCCGGATCGCTCTCCGGGTGCCCCCTTCGGTGCACGTGTTGCTCTGCCGGCCGCTGTGCCCGGCGCTGCTCAGACCGTGATCAGGGCCTCCAGCGGAGCGCCCTGCAGGCTCTCCTCCAGCCGGGCCCTGCCGGACAGGAAGCCCAGCTCCATGAGGACACAGACACCGGCGACCCGGGCTCCGGCCCGCCGGATCAGTTCCAGCGAGGCGCCGGCGGTGCCGCCGGTGGCCAGGACGTCGTCGATGACCATGATCCGGTCGTCGGCGGACAGGTCCTCGGCGTGGATCTCGATCTCCGCGGTGCCGTACTCCAGCTCGTACGCCTGGCTGAGCGTGGCGCCCGGCAGCTTCCCGGCCTTGCGGACGGGGACGAAGCCGAGCCCGGCACGGATCGCGACCGGTGCCGCCAGGATGAAGCCGCGGGCCTCCAGACCGACGATCTTCGTGGCGCCGTGCCGTACGCACAGCTCCGCGAGGGCGTCGGTGAGAGCGGTGAAGGCCACCGGGTCAGCGAGCAGCGGGGTGATGTCCTTGAACATCACACCCGGCTTCGGGTAGTCCGCCACGTCACGGATCCGGCTGAGCAGGAGGTCCCTCGTGCTCTCGGTGGTGCTGCTGGTCATCGACGCTTCCCCGGGGTCCGGCCGTGGCCCCTGGGGGGCTGCTGGCGCTGGCCGACGACCGCACCGGCGGGTGCCTCGTCCTGGGGGGCGCGCTCGTCCTCCTGCTCCGCCTCGTTGAGTTCGCCCTTGGCGGCGGCTGCCGCGCGCTTGGCGAGGACCCGCTTCTTCAGCGCCTTCATCTGCGGGTCGCGTTCCTTGAGGTCGGCGACGAGCGGAGTGGCGATGAAGATCGAGGAGTAGGCACCGGCTGCGAGGCCGACGAAGAGCGCCAGGGAGATGTCGTTCAGCACACCGGCGCCGAGGACACCGCCGCCGATGAACAGCAGGCCGGCGACCGGCAGCAGGGCCACGATCGTGGTGTTGATCGAGCGGACCAGCGTGCCGTTGATGGAGCGGTTGGCGATCTCGCTGTACGTCCACCGGGTCTGCTTGGTGATCCCCTTCGTGCCCTCCTTGAGGCTGTCGAAGACGACGACCGTGTCGTAGAGGGAGTAACCGAGAATCGTCAGCAGACCGATCACGGTGCCCGGGGTGACCTCGAAGCCGACCAGGGCGTAGACGCCGACCGTGATGGTGATGTCGTGGATCAGCGCGACCAGGGCCGCGATCGCCATCCGCCACTCGAACGCGATGGCCAGGTAGATCACCACGAGGACCATGAACACGCCGAGACCGGTCCAGGCCTTGTTGGCGATCTGCTCACCCCAGCTGGGACCGACCAGGTCCGCGGCGATCTTCTCCGCCGAGACGTCGAGGTCCTTGGAGAGCTGGTTCTTGATCTCGTCCGACTTCGCGGTGTCGACCTCGGTGATCTGGATGCGCAGACCGCCGTTGCCCAGCTTCTGGACGATCGCCTGGTGACCGGAGGCCTCGGTGGCCAGGTCCTCCGCGTCGGTCACCGAGACA
This sequence comes from Streptomyces sp. NPDC127177, assembly GCF_042672475.1. NCBI lineage: Bacteria > Bacillati > Actinomycetota > Actinomycetes > Kitasatosporales > Streptomycetaceae > Streptomyces > Streptomyces sp. NPDC127177. Next base: position 31,037 of record NZ_JBHXUW010000038.1, on the reverse strand, counting down.
CTCGTCTTCGGGGTGGTGAAGACGGCACCGCCCTTGAACTCGATGCCCATGTTCAGGCCGCTGACCGCCAGGCCGACGATGGCCGTGATGGTGATCAGGATCGAGATGCCGTACCAGATCTTGCGCTTGCCGATGAAGTCGTAGCCGACCTCGCCGCGGTAGAGACGGGCGCCGAGATTGCCGAGTCGCGACATCTCACGCCTCCTTCGGGTCGGTGGGGGCGTTGACACGGCGCGAACGACGCAGCGGCGGCTTGGCGCCGAGCCGCTTCGGGTCCAGACCGGACCACGGGTGACCACTCGCGAAGAACTTCTTGCGGGCCATGAGCGTCATGACCGGCTTGGTGAAGAGGAACACCACGACCACGTCGAGCAGGGTGGTGAGACCCAGCGTGAACGCGAAGCCCTGGACCTTTCCGACCGTGACGACGAACAGCACCGCGGCGGCCAGGAACGACACGAAGTCGGAGACGAGGATGGTGCGCCGGGCACGCGGCCAGGCCCGCTCGACGGCGGGACGCAGGGTCCGGCCCTCGCGGATCTCGTCACGGATGCGTTCGAAGTACACGATGAACGAGTCCGCGGTGATACCGATGGCCACGATGGCACCACAGACCGCGGGCAGGTTCAGCGCGAATCCGATGGCCGGTCCGAGCAGTGACATCAGCGTGTAGGTCAGGATGCCGGACACCAGCAGGCTGAGGAGCGCGATGAGCGCCAGCCCGCGGTAGTAGGCCACCAGGTAGATGATCACGAGGGCCAAGCCGATGGCACCGGCGATCAGGCCTGCCCGGAGCTGCTCGCCGCCGAGGGCGGCGGTGACCGTGGTGACGCTCTGCTCCTGGAAGGAGAGCGGGAGCGCACCGTAGGACAGCACGTTGGCGAGGTCCTCGGCGGACTGCTGGGTGAAGCTTCCGGAGATCTCGGCGTTGGCGCTCAGCGCCGCCTGCACGGAGGGAGCCGAGACGACCTCGCCGTCGAGCGCGATGGCGAACTGGTTCTGCGGCGACTGCTGAGCGGCGAGCTTGCTCGTGGTCTTCTGGAACTTCTTGGCGCCGCCGCCGGTGAACTCCATCTGAACGATCCACTGACCGGTCTGCTGGTTGATCGCCGCCTTGGCACTGTCCACGTCGGTGCCGGACACCTCGGCCGGGCCGAGCACGTACTTGGCGGAGCCGTCCTGCTCACACGCGACGACCGTGTCGCTGGACTTGGTGCCCTGGGCCGCCTTGGAGCGGGAGGCCTTGGTGGAGCAGTCGAGCGCCTCGAACTTCTTCTGAAGCTTGGCGGCGGCCGCCTGGTCCTCCGCCGAGGGGGTCGGGGTGCCGCTCGCCTCGGGCGTCGGCGAGGAGTCGGCCTTCAGGGCGCCGGTGACCGCGCGGCCCTGTGTGGTGGCGCTGGAGCTCGGCTTCGTCGACGGGCTGGACGCCTTGTCCGACGCGGACGTGCTCGGCTTCGCCGACGGGCTGGCCTTGTCCGAGGACGAGGCGCTGGGCTCCGGGGTGGGTGTGCCCTGGGCGGCGGTCAGCACCGGCCGGAAGTAGAGCTTGGCGGTCGTACCGACCTGCTGACGGGCCTGGGCGGAGTTGGTGCCCTTGGGGATGTTGACGATGATGTTGCGATCGCCCTGGGTCTGGACCTCGGCCTCGGAGACACCAAGACCATTGACGCGGCGTTCCATGATCTGGACCGCGGTGTCCATGTTGGTCTTGTTGATCGCCTTTTCCTGGCCCGGCTCGGCCTTCGCCTCAAGCGTGATGGACGTACCGCCCGCGAGGTCGATGCCGAGTCGCGGCGTCGGCTGGTGGGCCAGGAACATCCCGCCGGTGAGCGCGACCATGGCGATCAGGATCAGAGCCAGGGAACGCCCCGGCCTGCCCTGACCGCCGGCCGGCCCTCGGCCCTTCTTCGGTGCTGCCACCTTCTCGTTTCTCCCTGTCCAACCGCCCCGCGCCGGGTACGCGCCCAAGCGGCCACGAAGTGTAGTGGGGACCCGCCCCCGCAGAAGACCGCACGGTCCGGGGAACGCCGGATGCCTGTGGGCTCACGGCGTGCGTCCCCGGGTCGTGTGCTACTTCGCGTCGGCCTCGCCGTCGGACTTGCCGTCGGACTTCTTGTCGGCCTGGCTCTCGGCCGGCTCGGCGTCGTCCGCCTCGGCCTTCTTGCCCAGGTCGATCTTCTCGTCGTCGGCGGCGGCCTCGTCGTCGGCGACGTCGAGCTCGGTCAGCGAGGAGGCGTCGTCAGGCACTACCGCGCCGTCGACGTCGAGCTCCTCCTCCTCGTCACCGTGGACGATGCGGTTGTACTCCGCGTCGTCCAGGACGGCACCGATGGCGTTCTTGGCGTAGACGGCGTGGACGCCGGGAGCGATCTCAAGGAGGACCGAGTCGTCGTGAAGCTCCTTGACGGTGGCGTACATGCCCCCGATCGTCCGGACGCCGGTGCCGGGCTGCATTTCATTGCGCATGTTCGCAGCCGCCGCCTGCTTCTTCTTGGCGGACCGCGTCATCAGGAACATGGCCCCGATGAGCACGATGAAGGGGAGGAGAGTCACGGGATTCACGGGACGAGTTTCCTTCGCACGACCGCACTGGAAAGCGGCCTGGTCTACGGGGGTGGGTACACCGACCTTTAAGGGCGGCATCGGCGGAGTCTAAGCGAGTCCGCATCGATGGAACAACGCCCAGCATGGCACCCGGGTTCCTCTGCGGGCCAACCTGTGATGCATCACGCCCCGAACAGGCCCTGTTGTCCCTTTCCGCCTTGCTGTGGCGGAACCAGCCCGAGGTGGGCCCAGGCCGCCGGTGTGGCGACCCTGCCCCGCGGCGTCCTGGCCAGCAGACCTTCGCGCACCAGGAAGGGCTCGGCGACCTCCTCGACCGTCTCGCGCTCCTCCCCCACCGCGACCGCGAGCGTGGAGAGGCCCACCGGACCACCGCCGAAGAGCTTCATCAGGGCGCCGAGCACCGCCCGGTCCAGCCGGTCGAGACCGCGGGCGTCGACCTCGTAGACCTTGAGGGCCGCCGCGGCGATGTCCCGGTCGATCCTGCCGTCGGCCTTGACCTGGGCGTAGTCCCGGACCCGGCGCAGCAGCCGGTTGGCGATGCGGGGCGTGCCGCGGGAGCGGCCGGCGATCTCCGCGGCACCCTCGACGTCGATCCCGACGTCGAGCAGGCCGGCCGAGCGGTGAATCACCCTTTCCAGTTCGGCCGGGGCGTAGAACTCCATGTGCCCGGTGAAGCCGAAGCGGTCGCGCAGCGGGGGCGGCAGGAGTCCGGCCCTGGTGGTGGCGCCGACCAGGGTGAAGGGTGGCAGCTCCAGGGGGATGGCGGTGGCTCCCGGCCCCTTGCCGACGATCACGTCGACCCGGAAGTCCTCCATCGCCATGTAGAGCATCTCCTCGGCGGGCCGGGACATGCGGTGGATCTCGTCGAGGAAAAGGACCTCGCCCTCCTGGAGCGAGGACAGGATCGCCGCCAGATCGCCCGCGTGCTGGATGGCGGGGCCCGAGGTGATCCGGATCGGTGCGTTCATCTCGGCGGCGATGATCATGGAGAGGGTGGTCTTGCCCAGGCCGGGGGCGCCGGAGAGCAGCACGTGGTCGGCGGTGGCGCCGCGGGCGCGGGCCGCCTTGAGGACCAGGTCGAGCTGTTCGCGCACCGTCTCCTGGCCGACGAACTCGTCGAGGTCCTTGGGGCGCAGTGCCGCCTCGACGGCGGTGTCCTCGCCGTCCGCGCCGGCGTCGACCAGCCGGTCGTCGACCAGCTCGTCGGTGTCGGGTCCGGTCTCGTCCCAGTTCATCTCGTCAGTCCCGCCTAGGGTGTTTCGGTGCCGGGCCGCGCGTTGCCCGGTCCGGGGTGGCCAAGGGTGCCCTCCGGGCCCGCTCAGCGCGCGCGGTTGAGGGTCTGCAGGGCGGCCCGCAGCAGCTGCGGCACGGGCGGCTGTGCGCCCTCCGCGACGGCCGCCTCGGCCTGCGGGGCCACGGCGGCCACCGCCTCGTCCGCCTCGCGGGTGGCGTATCCGAGGCCGATCAGGGCGGCCTGCAGCTGGTCGCGCCAGGAGGAGGTGACCGCGGTCCCGATGCCCTGCTGGGCGATGTGCGCGCCGAGCGGCTCGCCGAGTCTGTCCTTGAGTTCGAGCAGGAGCTTCTGCGCGCCCTTCTTGCCGATGCCCGAGACCGCGGTGAGCGCCTTCTCGTCGCCGGTGGCCACGGCGATGCGCAGGGCGTCCGGGCTGTGCGTGGCGAGCATGGCCTGGGCGAGCCGGGGGCCGACCCCGCTGGCGGTCTGGAGCAGCTCGAAGGTCTGCCGCTCGTCGTCGTCGGCGAAGCCGTACAGGGTGAGCGAGTCCTCCCGTACGACGAGGGAGGTGGCGAGCTTGGCCTCCTTGCCGATGCGGAGACCGGCGAGGGTGTTCGGGGCGCACTGGACGGCCATGCCGATGCCGCCGACCTCGATCACGGCCGTGGTCGGGGCGAGCGCGGCCACGGGGCCGTTGACGAAGGCGATCATCGGGGGACCTTCCGGACGGGGACTGCTGCGGTGCGCGGGACGCGCGGGTTACGGGCCGCTGCCGCGGCCGCGTGCGCCTGCTGGAGGCGGTTGACCGCCGGGGCACGCCAGATGTGACAGATGGCGAGGGCGAGGGCGTCGGCGGCGTCGGCCGGCTTCGGCGGGGCGTCCAGCCGCAGGAGCCGGGTCACCATGGCTCCGACCTGTGCCTTGTCCGCGCGGCCGCTGCCGGTGACGGCGGCCTTGACCTCGCTGGGCGTGTGCAGGGCCACCGGGATACCGCGACGGGACGCGCAGAGCATGGCGACCGCGCTGGCCTGGGCGGTGCCCATCACCGTACGGACGTTGTGCTGGCTGAACACCCGCTCCACCGCGACGAATTCGGGGCGGTGCTCGTCGAGCCACTCCTCGATGCCGCGCTCGATGGCCACCAGCCGGTGGCCGAGCTCCGCGTCGGCCGGTGTGCGCACGACGCCGACGCCGACCATCGTCAGGGGCCGCCCCGCGACCCCTTCGACGACTCCGACGCCGCACCGGGTCAGCCCGGGGTCCACACCGAGTACCCGCATGGGTCGCCCCCTCCCTGCCGATCGGTCAACTGTTCTGGCAGGTTATCGGCTCGCACTGACAATGCGACGGGCCGACGGGGTGTGTCCCCGTCGGCCCGTCCACGGAAGGCTGCGCCGGTCGACCGACGGCCTCTCAGGCGTCGACCTTCTCCATGACCTCGTCGGAGACGTCGAAGTTGGCGAAGACGTTCTGCACGTCGTCGCTGTCCTCCAGCGCGTCGATCAGCTTGAAGATCTTGCGCGCGCCCTCCTCGTCGAGGTCGACCTGCATGGTGGGCAGGAAGTTGGCCTCGGCCGAGTCGTAGTCGATGCCCGCCTCCTGGAGCGCGGTGCGGACCGCGACCATGTCGGTGGCCTCGCTGACGACCTCGTACGTGTCACCGAGGTCGTTGACCTCCTCGGCGCCCGCGTCCAGGACGGCACCGAGCACGTCGTCCTCGGACAGCTCGCCCTTGGGGACGATCACGACGCCCTTGCGGTTGAACAGGTACGAGACGGAACCCGGGTCGGCCATGGAGCCGCCGTTGCGCGTCATGGCGACACGAACGTCGGACGCGGCGCGGTTGCGGTTGTCGGTGAGGCACTCGATGAGCACCGCGACCCCGTTCGGGCCGTAGCCCTCGTACATGATCGTCTGATAGTCGACGCCGCCCGCTTCGAGACCGCCACCGCGCTTGACCGCGGAGTCGATGTTCTTGTTCGGGACCGAGCTCTTCTTCGCCTTCTGGATCGCGTCCACAAGGGTCGGGTTGCCCTCGGGGTCCACACCGCCGGTGCGGGCCGCGACCTCGATGTTCTTGATCAGCTTCGCGAAGAGCTTGCCGCGCTTGGCGTCAATCACGGCCTTCTTGTGCTTCGTCGTAGCCCATTTAGAGTGGCCGGACATCTGCCTTCTCCTTCGCGTCACCAAATTCCGTACGAACCCGAGAGATCCTACCGGGATCGAGTCAGCCCGCTGCGCGCACCATGTCGACGAAGTACGCGTGGAGCCGGTGGTCCCCGGTCAGTTCGGGGTGGAATGACGTGGCAAGGGCGTTTCCCTGCCGTACCGCCACGATATGGCCGCCGTACTCGGCTATGACCTGGGCGCGGGCCCCCACGGATTCGACCCAGGGGGCGCGGATGAAGACGCCCTCGACCGGGCCGCCGTCGATTCCGTCGACGTCGACGGCAGCTTCGAACGACTCGTTCTGCCGCCCGAAAGCGTTACGGCGCACGATCATGTCGATGCCGCCGATGGTCTCCTGGCCCGAGCGGGGGTCGAGGATCTTGTCGGCGAGCAGGATCATTCCGGCGCAGGTGCCGTACACCGGCATCCCTGCGGCGACCCGCTCGCGCAGTGGTTCCAGCATCCCGAACAGGGCGGCCAGTTTGGACATCGTGGTGGACTCGCCGCCGGGGACGACCAGTCCGTCGACCTCGGCGAGTTCCTCGGGCCGCCGGACCGGCCTGGCCAGGGCGTCAGCCGTGGCCAGGCCGGTCAGGTGTTCCCGTACGTCGCCCTGGAGAGCCAGGACTCCGATCACAGGGGTGTCGCTCATCAGTGACTACCAGCCACGGTTGGCGTAGCGCTCGGTCTCGGGCAGCGTGTCGCAGTTGATGCCGACCATGGCCTCGCCCAGGTTGCGGGAGGCATCCGCGATGATCTTCGGGTCGTCGTAGAAGGTGGTGGCCTTCACGATGGCGGCGGCGCGCTTGGCCGGGTCGCCGGACTTGAAGATGCCGGAGCCGACGAAGACGCCCTCGGCACCGAGCTGGCGCATCAGCGCGGCGTCGGCGGGGGTGGCGACGCCGCCGGCGGAGAAGAGGACGACGGGCAGCTTGCCGAGCTCGGCGACCTCCTTGACCAGCTCGTACGGGGCGCGGAGGTCCTTGGCGGCGGCGTACAGCTCGTTGTTGTCGTAGCCGCGCAGCCGGGCGATCTCGTTCTTGATCTGCCGGAGGTGACGGACGGCCTCGACGACGTTGCCGGTGCCGGCCTCACCCTTCGAGCGGATCATGGCCGCGCCCTCGGCGATGCGGCGCAGCGCCTCGCCCAGGTTGGTGGCGCCGCAGACGAACGGGGTGGTGAAGGCGAACTTGTCGCTGTGGTTGACCTCGTCGGCCGGGGTGAGCACCTCGGACTCGTCGATGTAGTCGACGCCGAGGGACTGCAGGACCTGGGCCTCGACGAAGTGGCCGATGCGGGACTTCGCCATGACCGGGATGGAGACCGACTCGATGATCTCCTCGATCATGTTCGGGTCGGACATCCGGGCCACGCCGCCGTCCTTACGGATGTCGGCGGGCACGCGCTCCAGGGCCATGACGGCCACGGCGCCCGCGTCCTCGGCGATCTTCGCCTGCTCGGCGTCGACGACGTCCATGATCACGCCGCCCTTGAGCTGCTCGGCCATGCCGCGCTTGACGCGTGCGGTGCCGGTCGCCGGGGAGTCAGCGGACTGCGGGGTGGTGGGAAGCGTGGACACGGATCGACCTCACTGGGAGAAAAGACGCTGAGCGTGCAGGGGCTTGGTGCACTGCTGAGCAAACTCTCCGGAAGCGGTCCACAGCAAGGGCCAATAGCAGGCCGGTGGATCGTTTTGGCCCGGCCCGGCGGGCGGGCGCGGGCGGCTCGCCGCGCGGGTGTCAGCTGACGGGGCGTGCGGCCAGGGCCACCGGCGGCTCGTCGTCCATCTCGAAGGCGAGCGGGAACGGGGCGTGTCCGGCCAGCCGGAACCAGCGCACCGTGCGGTGGCGGCGCAGCGCGCGGGCGGCCCGCACCGCGTCGTTGTGGAACCGGCGCGCCATCGGGACCCGGCGGACGGCGGCGGCCAGTTCGGACGCGGCCTCCTCGCCGCCCGGAATCTCCTTCACCGCCTCCACCTGGGCCGGCTCGCCGAACACCGCGCGCAGCGCGGTGCTCAGTTCGCTCTCGGCGACCTCGCGGTGCTCCTCCTGCGACTGCCGGGCGGCGTGCGCGGCCTCGTACAGGACGATGGAGGCGGCCGGGTCGAGGACACCGGACGTCGCGAGTTCCTGAGTGACCGAGGCGCGGCGCAGGAGTTGCGCGTCGAGAGCGGCCCGGGCCGCGTCGATGCGGGTGTGCAGCCGGTCGAGGCGGCCGGCGGTCCAGCTGAGGTAGAGGCCGATCGCGACGAGCACGACGAGCACGACGGCGGTCCAGACGAGGATTTCGGTCACGGCCCGAAGGCTACCGGTGACCGGCCCCCGTCCGGCCGCCCGGACAGGTACGGAGGCCGTCCGGGGAGCCGTGACGGCCGGTGCCCGCCGGGCGGATCAGAGTCCGGGGCGCCCCGAGCCCTGGTCGCGCGCCATGCCGAACCGGGCCCGCAGACCCGTGCGTTCGTCCGCCGCCACCGACGCCGCCCCGTCCGCCACCGTCTCGTAGACCGCGAGGATGTCCGCCCCCACCGTCGACCAGTCGAAGCGCCGTACGTGGGCGCTACCGCGCTCCCGCAGCTCCGTGCGCCGCTCCGGGTCGCCCAGCAGCCGGATCGCGGACGCCGCCAGCGCGTCCGCGTCCTCGTTGGCGAACAGTTCGCCCGCCGCGCCAAGATCCAGCACCTGTGTGAAGGCGTCCAGGTCGCTGGCGAGGACCGGCGCGCCCGCCGACATGGCCTCGACCAGGATGATGCCGAAGCTCTCGCCGCCGGTGTTGGGCGCGACGTACACATCGACGCTGCGCAGCAGCCGCGCCTTGTCCTCGTCGCTCACCATGCCGAGGAACTCGACGCGCGCACGCATCTCCTTCGGCAGCGAGGCGACGGCCTCCTCCTCGTCGCCCCGGCCGGCCACCAGCAGTCTGGTGTCCGGACGCGCGGCCAGGATCGCGGGCAGCGCGCGCATCAGGACGGGCAGCCCCTTGCGGGGCTCGTCGATGCGCCCGATGAAGCCGATGGTGCCCCCCTGCCACTCGGGCCGGGGCTCGGCCGCGGCGAAGAAGCCGACGTCGACGCCGTTCGGGATGACCACCGCGTCGCCGCCCAGGTGCTCGACCAAGGTCCGGCGGGCGTACTCGCTCACCGCGATGCGCGCACTGATCTTCTCCAGTGCCGGCTGGAGGATCGGGTACGCGGCGATCATCGCGCGGGAGCGCGGATTGGAGGTGTGGAACGTGGCGACGATCGGCCCCTGGGCCGCCCAGCAGCTCAGCAGCCCGAGCGACGGCGAGGTCGGCTCGTGGATGTGGATCACGTCGAACGTGCCGGCCTGCAGCCAGCGCCGCACCCGCGCCGCGGACAGGAAACCGAAGTTCAGCCGGGCGACGGAGCCGTTGTACGGGACGGGCACGGCCCGGCCCGCGGAGACGACGTACGGCGGGAGCGGTGTCTCGTCGTCGGCCGGGGCCAGCACGGACACCTGGTGTCCGAGTCCGATCAGATGCTCGGCCAGATCACGGATGTGGAACTGCACGCCGCCCGGTACGTCCCAGGAGTACGGACAGACGACGCCGATCTTCACTGCTGGTCTCCGCGGGGTTCGAGGTCGGCCAGCCAGAGCCGTTGCAGCATGTGCCAGTCCTCCGGGTGCTCGGCGATGCCCAGGGCGAAGGCGTCGGCCAGGGCCTGTGTCATCACAGACGTCCTTTCCGCACGGTCACCTGAGCCGGGCACCTCGACGGGCGGATGGATCCGCGCCCTCATCACCGGCGTGTCGTCGTAGTGGAGCGTGACCGGCAGCAGCAGCGCCCCCGTCTGCTGGGCCAGCAGCGCGGGTCCGGCCGGCATCCGGGCCGTGTCGCCGAAGAACGTCACCTCGACACCGGACGCCGACAGATCGCGGTCGGCCACCAGACAGACCAGGCCGCCCGCCCGCAGCCGCTGCGCCAGCGTCCCGAACGCGGTCCCGCCGTTGTGCGCGAGGACCTCCATGCCCAGTCCCTCGCGGTACGCGACGAACCTGTCGTACAGCGTCTCCGGCTTCAGCCGCTCGGCGACGGTGGTGAACGGGACCTTCAGATCCGTGGTGACCCAAGCCCCCGCGAGGTCCCAGTTCCCCAGGTGCGGCAGGGCGAGGACGACACCGCGGCCGGCATCGAGCCCTTCGGTCAGCCGGTGCGCGTCCGTCACGTCGATGGACGCCTTGATCCGCTCCGCGTCCCAGGTGGGCAGCCGGAACGACTCCATCCAGTACCGCATGTAGGAGCGCATCCCGGCCCTGGACAGCTCGGCGAGACGGGCCGGGTCCGCGTCCGGTACGACCCGCGCCAGGTTCGACTCCAGTCGCAGCACGCTCTTGCCCCGCCGCTTCCACACCTGGTCGGCGATGGTGCGGAAGAGCGCCCGCGCGGCCGGTTCGGGAAGCTTCTTGACGGCGGCCCAGCCGAGTCCGTACAGCCCGTCGCTGAGCCGTTCCCTGGGTCCGGGCTTCGCGTCCCCGGGTGCGCCGCTCACTGAGCGGCCTCGCTCCCCCGGTCTGCCTCCGCGGACTCGCGGCGCACCGTCACGACCCGCTGCACCAGCGTCACCAGGCTGCCCGCGGCGACGATCCACAGCGCGATCGGCAGGAGCACCTGGATGCCCGGCACACCGAACTTGTGCAGACCCGCCAGACCGGCGGCCACCAGCGAGATCACCAGGCGCTCGGCGCGCTCGACGAGTCCGTTGACCGCGACCGGGAGACCGATCGACTCACCCCGCGCCTTGGTGTACGAGACGACCTGGCCGCTCGCGAGGCAGAAGATCGCGACCGCGCACAGGACGTTGTCGTCGCCGCTGCCCGCGTACCAGAGCGCGAAGCCGGCGAAGATCGCACCGTCGGCCACCCGGTCGAGCGTCGAGTCGAGGAACGCGCCCCACCGGCTGGAGATGCCGGCCTGCCGCGCCATGTTCCCGTCGACGAGGTCGGAGAAGACGAAGATCGTGATGACGATCGTGCCCCAGAAGAACTCCCCCATCGGGAAGAAGACCAGCGCACCTGCCATCACCCCGGCCGTGCCGATCAGAGTGACCGCGTCAGGACTCACGCCGAGACGGAGCAGCAGAGCGGCGAACGGCGTGAGGACACGCGTGAAGAATGCACGCGCGTACTTGTTCAGCATGGCCTTCCCGAGGGCTCGGTGGGCCGCATGGCCCCATCGGCCACCGGCTGGAGGGCGCCGAAGGTCCTGGCCGGTTCAGGGCGCGGCGTCCGGTGCGTGCGGCTGCGGGGCGCCGGAGCGTCCCGTGGCTGGACCACGGGGACGTTTCGGCAACGCCGCAGACGTGCGTGCCCGGCGCCGCGAGCCCGGCCAGGACCTTCGGCACCCTATTGACCCATCGTAGTCACGACCGGCGTGCTCCACCGTCCGGGCACCCCCGGGGCTCCCGCGGCCGGCCGCCCGGATCGTGCCGCGGCGTGCGACGTATGGACGGGACCCGGACACAGTGGAAAGCTCGGAAGTACCGCGGGCGTCGCCGAAGCCGCCGCGGCGGCTCCCCCGTGCCCGTGCACCACTCCCCACCCCGCGCCGGCGGGTCCTCCCGCCCGCGCCGCCATCTGGGAGGCACGCACCATGGGCGACAGGACACACGCACAGACCGGGGCCGCCGGAGGAACACCGGCGGCCGGCCACCCCTCATCCTTGCGGAACGTGGTGCTGGTCGGCCACAGCGGATCGGGCAAGACCACCCTCGTCGAGGCCCTCGCACAGACCGCGGGCGCGGTCAACCGGGCCGGCCGGGTCGAGGACGGCAACACGGTCTCCGACCACGACGGGATCGAGCACCGGCAACAGCGCTCCGTACAGCTCTCGCTGGTCCCCGTGGAATGGGGCGGGGTCAGGATCAATCTGCTGGACACCCCGGGATACGCGGATTTCGTCGGGGAACTCAGGGCCGGTCTGCGAGCGGCGGACGCGGCCCTCTTCGTCGTCTCGGCGGCCCAGGAGGCCGACGCCGTGGCCGGTGCCACCCGCGCCGTCTGGGAGGAGTGCGCCGCCGTCGGCATGCCGCGCGCCATCGTCGTCACCCACCTCGACACCGCCCGCACCCCGTTCGAAGCGATGACGCGGATCTGCGGCGAGATCTTCGGTGGCGACGACCCCGACGCGGTGCTCCCGCTCTACCTGCCGGTGCAGGGCCCCGAGGGCGCCGACGGCCACGCGCCGCTGACCGGGCTCACCGGGCTGCTCTCCCAGCGGATCTTCGACTACTCCGGCGGTGAGCGCAGGGAGAACCCGCCCGCCGAGGACCAGCGGGCGCCCCTGTCCGATGCCCGCAACCGGCTGATCGAGGGGATCATCGCCGAGAGCGAGGACGAAACGCTGATGGACCGCTACCTCGAAGGTGCGGACATCGGTCTCAAGACGCTGGTGGACGACCTGGAGCGCGCTGTCGCACGCGGTACCTTCCACCCCGTCCTCACCGCGGCCCCGGCCGTCGAGGGCGCCCAGCAGGGCATCGGCACCGTCGAGCTCCTCGACCTGATCACCGGCGGCTTCCCGACCCCGCTCGAACGCCCGTTGCCCGCCGTCACCCCCCTGCACGGCACGGCACTGCCCGCCCTCGGCTGCGACGCCGGGGGGCCGCTGGTCGCCGAGGTCGTCAAGACGGCCTCGGACCCGTACGTGGGCCGGCTCTCCCTCGTCCGCGTCTTCTCCGGCACACTGCGACCCGACGACACCGTGCACGTGTTCGGCCATGGGCTCGACGATCCCGGCCACGAGGCCCGGCCCTTCCACGAGGCGGAGATCCGCGTCGGCGCGCTCTCCTCGCCCTTCGGCAAACAGCAGCATCCGCTCACCGAGTGCATCGCCGGAGATCTCGCCTGCGTCGCCCGGCTGGGCACCGCCGAGACCGGCGACACCCTCTCCGACCCGGACCACCCGCTGCTGCTGGAACCCTGGGCCATGCCCGACCCGCTGCTGCCCCTCGCCATCGAGGCACACGGCAAGGCGGACGAGGACAAGCTCTCCCAGGGTCTCGCACGCCTCGTCGCCGAGGACCCGACCATGCGCCTCGAACAGAACCAGGACACCCATCAGCTGGTTCTGTGGTGCCTCGGGGAGGCCCATCTGGACGTGGCACTGGACCGGTTGCGCAGCCGGTACGGGGTCCAGGTCGACGCGCTCCCCCACCGGGTGGCCCTGCGCGAGACCTTCGCGGCGCCGTCCGCCGGGCGCGGCCGGCACGTCAAGCAGTCCGGCGGCCACGGCCAGTACGCCATCTGCGAGATCGACGTCGAGCCGTTGCCGCCGGGCTCCGGCATCGAGTTCGTCGACAAGGTGGTCGGCGGATCGGTACCGCGCCAGTTCATCCCGTCCGTCGAGAAGGGCGTCCGCGCCCAGGCCGCCCGGGGCGTCGCCACGGGACACCCGCTCGTCGACCTGCGGGTCACCCTGCGGGACGGCAGGTCCCACTCGGTGGACTCCTCCGATGCCGCCTTCCAGACCGCCGGCGCCCTGGCCCTGCGCGAGGCGGCGGCGGACACCCGCATCCAGCTCCTCGAACCGGTCGCCGAGATCCGCGTCCTCGTCCCCGACGAGTACGTCGGCCCGGTGATGAGCGATCTCGCCGGCCGCCGCGGCCGGGTCGTCGGCACCGAGCAGTCCGGCCCCGGACGCACCCTCGTACGGGCCGAGGTGCCGGAGCTGGAAATCGGCCGGTACGCGGTCGATCTGCGTTCCCTGGCCCATGGCGCCGGCCGCTTCGACCGCTCGTACGCCCGCCACGAAGCCATGCCCGCACAGCTCGCGGACCGCGTGCGCGAACAACAGCAGAACGACACAAACGTTGCGTAACAGCCGCGTCACCCACGGTTGTCCACAGGGCCGGACACCGCACCGATCCGGACGATACGCTGTGGTCCCTGGTCAGAAAGTGTGCCGGGCACGGCAGTTGGGAAACAGCCGCAGGAGCGGTTCCTTGGCGGGCGAGTGGGGGCGACAGTGGCCAGTGACGGATTCGATTTCTCTCCCGGAGCGCAGATTCCGCTCCAGGGGGCGGCGGGAGCGGCGGTGGCGACGAACGCCCTCGCCTCTGCCGCGTACCGCGACACCCCGGTGGACGAGATCCTCAAGGCCAACAGCGAGTGGCACAAGTCCGAAGTGAAAGCCGGCCGCTCCAGGTTCTTCAAATCCGACTACTTCAAACCCAACTTCGGCGAGGCCTACTCCCGAGCCGTCCAGGAGCGCACGCTGGGCGGCGCCCGCAAGGCACTCATCCAGTCCTTCGGCAGCGATCCGCAGACCGTCGTCGAGCACTGCCTGTCCGCGTCCAGGCTCCGCAAGGCACGGGACACCAAACTCACGCTCGTGACCGCCCTGTTCGGCTTCCTCTTCCTGCCCGGAATGCTCCTGTGGGTCATTGCCTTCCGCCTGCGTGACGCCCTCGGCAACACCAAGGACAAGGCCTTCTCCGCCCTCGGCGCCGCACTGCTGCCGATCATCGGGATCGCCGCGGTGTTCTTCCTGATCAAACTGCCCCTCACCGGATTCCTGGCGCTCTACGTACGGGCGGCGGCCGTCGCGCCCGTCATCGGCTGGCTGATCGCCAAACGGATCGCGGAGAACTCCGCCCAGGACATGCGCGCCCGCTGGGAAGGCCTCCTCTCCGGCGGCGGCGTCATCGCCAAGATCCCCGAAGCGGTGCCGAAGAACCCGAGCGAGACCGCCCGCGAATCGCTCCGCCAGGGGCTGGAGAAGCTCTCGGCGGAGCAGCAGTCCAATTCTGTCTTCTACGCCGGTCCCAAGGGCATCCTCGGGATGGGCACCCGCTGGGGCAGCTGGCAGCTCGCCGAGGACCTCGTCTCCAAGGACCCCGGCAAGGAGTTCCACCAGTTCCGCAGCTGGGACCTGATACGGGTCATCCACGACCAGCTCAAGATGCTGGAACGCGGCCCGCTGAACACCGGCGGCTTCCCCAAGCCGTCGGTCACGCACTGGATCGTCTCGCCCGTCGGTGAGAACGCCGACTCCGTCTCCCGCCCCGCGGGCGAGGACGTCGCCACCTTCCAGGTCAAGCCCCACGAGATACAGCGGATCTGCAACCACCAGCAGTTCGGCGGCGGCGACCGCCACTACCTCGGCGTGCAGTTCACCCTCTGGGACGGTCAGCTGGTCATCACCATGATGATCACCGTCACCGTGCTCTTCGAGACCCTGCGCATCGAGGTCACCGGACACGCGCTCGGCCCGGTCCACTCCCTCTTCACCAGCAAACCCGCAGCCAAGACGAAGACGGTCAACAAGACCGTCAAGTTCTGGGAGACCCGCGACATAAAGCTGGCGCTGGTCGAGTCCGGCGAGGTCGTCCGCCTCGCCCTGCGCGCCCCCTTCACCTGGTACCCGCCGCTGCTCGACTACCTCGGCGGCAAGATCGCGCTGCCGGAGCCCTTCGGTCTGCGGCACGCCTGGGCCGAGAAGCCGTGGCGCCACCGCTTCATGGCCGACGACGCGATGCGGGCGGCCACGCCCGTTCTGCGCGTGGTGCACAGCGCCGCGATGAAGGTGCTCGACGAGAACGGCGTCGACACCGAACGCTTCGGGAACCGCTCGTCGATACTGAGCGGAAGCGTGCAGGACCCGACCCCGCGCAAGGCCGACCTCTACGACGCGTAGACCACGTGTGGGGTGCCCCGGAGACCGGGGCACCCCACCGGATCAGCCGGACCACACGGATCAGCCGGATGACACCGATCAGACGGGCCAGGCGTCGGCCAGCATCTTCCGGGTGTCCGCCAGCAGCTGCGGCAGCACCTTGGTGTGGCCCACCACCGGCATGAAGTTGGTGTCACCACCCCAGCGGGGCACCAGGTGCTGGTGCAGGTGCGCGGCGATCCCGGCGCCCGCCACCGCGCCCTGGTTCATCCCGATGTTGAAGCCGTGCGCCCCCGACGCGGCACGCAGAGCGGTCATCGCACGCTTGGTGAAGTCGGCGAGCTCCGTCGTCTCCGGACCATCCAGCTCGGTGTAGTCGGCGACGTGCCGGTACGGCACCACCATCAGATGCCCGCCGGTGTACGGGTACAGGTTCAGCACGGCGTAGACCCTCTCGCCGCGCGCCACCACGAGCCCGTCCTCGTCGGACATCGACGGAATGGCGCAGAACGGACAGCCGTCGCCGGCCTCCGGACCGGTCGGCTTGTTCTCACCCTGGATGTACGCCATCCGGTGGGGCGTCCACAGGCGCTGGAACGCGTCGGGCGTCCCCACTCCGATCTGCTGCTCCGGCTCACTCGTCATGCCGATCAGCATATTGCTTACCCCGTAAGGAGCGTGTCGCCGGGGCCGGACCCCGGCCCGCACCGCGATGCTTGGCCGATGAGCGACCGCCCACCGGCCCAGTCCCCGCCCGCGCTGACCGGATGGGAGCAGCGCACCGAGGTACCGCTCTTCGCAGCCTCGCTGCTGTTCCTGCTCGGCTACGCGGCCCGCGTCCTGGCCCCGCACGACGCCGAGCCGTGGCACGACATCTCCCTCGCCCTGGTCGGCGCCACCTGGCTGCTCTTCGTCATCGACTACGCCGTCAGGATCCGGCTCAGCGGCCTCGGCCACCGCTTCGTCCGGGTGCACTGGCTGGACACACTCGTCCTCCTGCTGCCGCTGCTGCGGCCGCTGCGCGTGGTCAAGGTCTACACAGCCGTCCAGAAGCGCTACGACCAGCCCCGGCTGAGCCTGTACGCCCGGGTGATGACGTACGCCGGCATGACGTCCGTGCTGCTCGGCGTATCGGCCGCCCTCGCCGTCTACCACGTGGAGCACAACGCCCCGGGCAGCTCGATCCGGACCTTCGGCGACGCCGTCTGGTGGGCGTGCGCGACGCTCACGACGGTGGGGTACGGGGACGCCGTGCCGGTGACACCGGTCGGCCGGGTGGTGGCAGCGGGCCTGATGGCATGCGGGCTGGCACTGCTGGGGGCGGTGACCGGTTCGTTCTCCTCGTGGCTGATCCAGGTGTTCCGGCGGGAGGACGAGAAGGGGCCCCCGGCGAGCGGGTAGCTCACCGGGGGCCCCTTCTGCACGGGTCGGGCGCGGATCAGACCTGGACGCGGTCCGCGACGACCTTCGCGATCTTGGCGATGGCGTCCTCGACCGGGACGCCGTTCTCCTGGGTCCCGTCGCGGTACCGGAAGGAGACGGCGCCGTTGGCCATGTCCTCGTCGCCCGCGATGATCATGAAGGGGACCTTCGCGCGCTGCTGGTTGCGGATCTTCTTCTGCATCCGGTCCGACGAGGCGTCCACATCGACCCGCAGCCCCTGCTTGCGGGCCTTGGCCGCGAACTCCTGGAGGTACGGGATGTGCGCGTCGCCGATCGGGATGCCGACCGCCTGGACGGGTGCCAGCCACACCGGGAACGCACCCGCGTAGTGCTCGAGGAGCACCGCGAAGAAGCGCTCGATGGAGCCGAACAGGGCGCGGTGGATCATGACCGGGCGCTGCTTGGTGCCGTCGGGGCCGGTGTACTCCAGGTCGAAGCGCTCCGGCAGGTTGAAGTCGAGCTGCACGGTCGACATCTGCCAGGTCCGGCCGATGGCGTCCCGCGCCTGCACCGAGATCTTCGGGCCGTAGAACGCGGCGCCGCCCGGGTCCGGGACCAGCGGCAGCCCCTGCTTCTCGGCGACCTGGCGCAGCGTCTCCGTGGCCTCTTCCCAGGTCTCGTCGCTGCCGACGTACTTCTCCGGGTCCTTGGTGGAGAGCTCCAGGTAGAAGTCGGTCAGACCGTAGTCGCGGAGCAGGTTCAGGACGAACGTCAGCGTCCGGTCCAGCTCCTCGGCCATCTGGTCCTTGGTGCAGTAGATGTGCGCGTCGTCCTGCGTGAAGCCGCGCGAGCGGGTCAGGCCGTGCACGACGCCCGACTTCTCGTACCGGTACACCGTGCCGAACTCGAAGAGGCGAAGCGGCAGTTCACGGTAGGAACGGCCGCGGGCGTCGAAGATCAGGTTGTGCATCGGGCAGTTCATCGGCTTGAGGTAGTAGTCCACCCCGTCGTCGAGCTGCATGGGCGGGTACATGCCGTCGGCGTACCAGTCCAGGTGGCCGGACTTCTCGAAGAGCTTGCCCTTGGTGGCGTGCGGGCTGTAGACGAACTCGTAGCCCTCCTCCTCGTGGCGGCGCCGCGAGTAGTCCTCCATGGCCCGGCGGATGACGCCGCCCTTGGGGTGGAAGACGGCCAGGCCCGGCCCGATCTCGTCCGGGAAGGAGAAGAGGTCCAGCTCGTTGCCGAGCTTGCGGTGGTCGCGCTTGGCGGCCTCCTCCAGGAACTCCAGGTGCGCCTTCAGCTCGTCCTTGGTGGGCCAGGCGGTGCCGTAGATGCGCTGGAGCATCGGGTTCTTCTCGCTGCCGCGCCAGTACGCGGCGGCGTTGCGCATCAGCTTGAACGCCGGGATGTACCGGGTGCTCGGCAGGTGCGGACCCCGGCAGAGGTCCTTCCAGCACAGCTCGCCGGTCTTCGGGTCGAGGTTGTCGTAGATGGTCAGCTCCCCGCCGCCCACCTCGACGTCAGCGCCGTCGTCCGACGAGGCCGAGCCCTTGATGCCGATGAGCTCCAGCTTGTACGGCTCGTCGGCCAGCTCCTCGCGGGCCGCCTCGTCCGTCACGACCCGGCGGGCGAACTTCTGGCCCCGCTTCTGGATCTCCTGCATCTTCTTCTCGATGGCCTTGAGGTCCTCGGGCGTGAACGGCTTCTCGACGTCGAAGTCGTAGTAGAAGCCGTCCTTGACCGGCGGGCCGATGCCGAGCTTGGCCTCGGGGTGCAGCTCCTGCACGGCCTGCGCCATGACGTGCGCGGTGGAGTGCCGGAGGATGTTGAGGCCGTCCTCGGACGAGATCAGGACGGGCTCGACGGTTTCGCCGTCGGCGGGCACGTGGGCGAGGTCCTTCAGCTCACCGGCGACGCGGACGGCGACGACGGTGCGCTCGCCGGGGAAGAGCTCCGCTGCCGTAGTGCCCGTCGTCACCACGCGTTCTTCCCGCTCGGAATCGCGCTGGATGATCACACGGACGTCTGACACCGGTCTCTCCTGACTCAGGGGGTGCGGCGCATTCCTCCTGCGCGCGCAAGAGGAATCGTACCGAGCCGACGGCCTCCTTAGCGAAATGGCCGCTCCTGGCGCCCCCACACCCCTACTCGCCGGTGCAGGCCTCCTCGAAATAGTCGACGTTCTCCTGGAGCGACTTCATCAGCCGGTCCCGTTCCGCGTCGTCGACCTGCACGGGCACCACCTGCGAGGTCCTTGTCAGCCGCCGGAACCCGCCCCGGCTCTCCAGCCGGCCCTCCACCCGTACCGGCAGCCCCACCAGGTGGGCGTGGCCCGCGATCCGGTACGCCTCCTCGTCGAGCTCCAGCCGCACGTGCGGGACCTCGGCGCCCGCCAGCACCCGCAGCCGTACGATTCCGGCGCCGCGCGGCCCGGAGCGGCGCAGCCGGACGACGGCGCCCGTGACGCTTACCGCGACCGCGGGTTCGTCCCGCAGGTACCGGATGCCGGCACGGCGCAGCGCCGGCAGGTCGCCCGGGGAGAACTCCACGGGTTCGGGCCGGGCCGGGCAGCCCTCGGGGGTTCCCGCGGCGGGCGCCCACTCCAGAGCGATTCCGGCGCCCTCGGAGCCGCGGACGAGTGCGACGACGGCCTCGGTCAGTTCGCGGCTGACGCCTGCCCCGACGGCGCTGTCGAAGGCCTCCATGCCGCCGGTGGCCCGCTGGTAGTCGATGGCCTCCCGGGTGGCGTGCAGGGCGTGGTGGAGGCGTACCGCGACGGGGCGGCCCGCCTCGACCGGGATGAACGCGGTGAGGTCGCGGCCGCCCGGCGCGGGTCCGACGAGGATGCCGTCCAGGGCCGCGAGGGCTCGCCGCCGGTGTCGGGCGCCGTGGTAACCGGCCCGGCCGCGGACGGCGAGGGCGCCGGCGAGCAGGATCTGCCTGGCCGCGCCGTGCAGCTGCTCGGCCCCGGTCCAACTGGCCGCGCCGACGGATCCGGCGGCCGGTTCGGGGGCCTCGCGCCACCATCGGATCTCGTCGCTGGGGACGGTGAGGGAGACGAGGATGTCGCGGGCGGACGGGGCGGCGCTGCGGGCCAGCGCGGTCAACGCCTCCCCCAACAGGTCCTCACTGTCCGGGAAGGACGCGGTGTCGGGGACGAGCAGGCTGGTGGGGCCGCCCGGCGGGGCGGGCGGCCCGGGTGGGGTCCAGCGGCTGTAGCGGCCGGCGGCCCCGCCGCGCCGGCGCCAGCCGTGCCGCGCGAGGAGGGTGCCGAGCACGGCGGGATCCACCCGGGCGGGGTCGGGGAGGCCCCCGGCGGCCGGTGAACCGGCGGGCCGGGAGCCGGGCGGTTCGGCGGGGTGCGGTCGTACGGCCGGCGGGATCGCTTCGTGGTCGGACTCGTTCATCGGCCGGTGCATCAGGGTCTCCCTCCCGCCCCGACACGGGTCATGATCTCGCAGAGCGCTCGGTCGTCGAAGATGCGCGAGGTCGGGATCCGCACGGTGGTCCGGTGCCGGCCGGTCACCGGGTGACCGGCCAGATTGGTCCAGTAACAGCAGTGCCGCAGGTCGAGCCGGTCGTGTCCGGCCCGCAGCCAGTCGTCCTGGCTGCGGGGCACGAGCATCACGACGAGGATCTTGTGCACCGAGACGGGGGTCCGGGCGAGCTTCACGAGGTGGGCGTTGTCGAGTGTGAAGGCGAACGTCGCGCCGGGCGGCCGGGCCGGTATCTGGTAGGTGCACTTCAGCTGGACCTTGATGGTCACCTCGTCGTCGACGAGATGGCCGGGGGCTCCGTGGCTGACGTGCCAGTCGATGCCGTTGTCGGGGAAGGGCTGCGAAAGGGAGCACCCGGCCGCGGCAGCGACGGCGTGCAGGTAGCCCACCTGGAGGGTCTCCATGCAGGCGGTGGTGGCGAGTGTGCCGCGCAGCGGTGCGATCCGCTGGGGCAGCAGCCCTCCCCCGTGGCCTCCGGCACGGGAGGGGCCCGCTGGTTCGGGCTGCGCGATCGCCATGGCTCCGTGTGCCTTCCGGGCCGTGCCAATGGGTTGCCGGACGTGGCGGTGTACCAACTGCCGTCCCCGTCATCTGTGTTGTCACCGCAGAGGGCGGGCCGCAAACGGCGTATCAGGCAAAGGGTGCGGGTATCACCGAATCGGGCAGAGGAATCACACCATCTGCCGCTCGGGCGCGAGGAGTTCGGGGATGACTCATTGGTACGAGGGGCCACTGGCCGCTTTTGACACGGAGACGACGGGAGTGGACGTGGAGGGCGACCGGATCGTGTCGGCCGCCCTCGTCGTCCAGGACGGTGCGGGCGGCCGGATGCGCGTCACCCGCTGGCTGGTGAATCCGGGGGTGCCGGTGCCCGTGGGGGCGACGGAGATCCACGGGCTGACCGACGACCACCTCCAGCGCAACGGGCGGTGGCCCGCGCCGGTGGTGGAGGAGATTGCGCGGGCGCTCGCCGAGCAGAGCGCGGCGGGCCGGCCGCTGGTGGTGATGAACGCGCCGTTCGACCTGACGCTGCTGGACCGGGAGCTGAAACGGCACCGGGCGTCCTCGCTGGCCGGCTACCTGGGGAACACCCCGTTGTGCGTGCTGGATCCGCGGGTGCTCGACAAGCATCTGGACCGCTACCGCAAGGGCCGGCGCACGCTCACCGATCTGTGCGAGCTGTACGGGGTGGTGCTGGACGGGGCGCATGACGCGGCGGCCGATGCGGCGGCCTCGCTGGAGGTGGTCCGGGCGGTGGGGCGGCGGTTCGCCACCCGGCTGGAGCGGTTGACCCCCGCGGAACTGCACACGCTTCAGGCGGTGTGGCACGCGGGCCAGGCGCGCGGGCTGCAGGCCTGGTTCACCAAGAGCGGCACTCCGGAGACGGTGGATCCGGCGTGGCCGCTGCGTCCGGAGCTGCGCGCGGCCGCGTGAGCGGGGATGGCTCCGGAGCGGGACACGCAGAGGCCGGTCCGTCGGTGCTGCTGACGGACCGGCCTCTCCCGGGGTGGGCGATACTGGTTTCGAACCAGTGACCTCTTCGGTGTGAACGAAGCGCTCTCCCACTGAGCTAATCGCCCGGGAACGGGTTGAACCATACAGGGCTCGGCGGGTGTGGTTCAAACCGCTTCCAGCAGGGCGGCGAGCCCCCGGCGTCCGGCGCGCATCATCAGGGCGTGGTTGGCCCGGAACACCGGGCGTCCCGGCACCGCGAGCAGCCGCATCAGCCTCCTGCGCACCTCGACCTCCTGTTCGTAGGTGGCGCGGGTCCCCGCTCCGTGCGGGGTGAGGGTCCAGCGGGCCCAGCCTTCGAGATGTCCGGCCAGGGTCACCTCGAGTACGCCCGCGAGCGGGTCCCGGCGGGTCTCGCGGACCGTCGTGACGAGGTCGTACGGGAGGAGGGAGCGGATCCGGCTGGTCCCCGAGGTGTCGTCGACGGGGGTGAATTCACGGACCTGCGGCCACCACTGGGGGTACTGCTCCACCTTCCGCAGGAGCTCGTACACGGCGGCGGGCGGGGCGGTGAGGTCCCAGATGCTGACAAATCGGTAGTGGTTCCAGTCCATGCGTCCAGGATGCGCGTACTCAGCCGTGGAACTGAGTACCTGCGCGCATGTCCGGGCGCGTGGTCGCCGACACACTCGCGTTCATGGAACATCTGCCGCCGCCTGCCGAGGAATTGGCGCTCCTCGACCGTGAGCTCGCCGGGCTGGACCTTCGCAGGTCCCATCTGTTGCACCGTCGCGCCTGGCTGGTGAGCGTCCTGCAGGCGCCCGCACCGCCGATGGCCGCACCGCGCGCGCACCCGCTCCCCTCGCCCGTGAGCCGGCCCGCCCGGGCGTTCACCGCTCCCGGTGGGCCTCCCGCTCCCCCGGTCCGCACCCGCGGTGCGCAGAATGTGCTGCTCGTCCTCGGCGGTCTGCTGCTGGCGGTCGCCGCGATCGCGTTCACCCTCGTCAGCTGGGGTCATATGGGGATCAGCGGCCGCTCGGCGGTGCTGGCGACCGTGACCCTGGCGGCACTCGTCGCGCCGGCGGTGCTGCTGCGCCGGGGGCTGTCCTCGACGGCCGAGGCGCTCGGGGCCCTCGCGTCGGTGCTGATGGTGCTGGACGCGTACGCGCTGCACGAGGTGGCGCTGCCGGGGACGGACGGCCTCGGCTTCGCCGCGACCGCGTCGGCGGTACTGGCCGTGGTCTGGGCGGCCTACGGGCTGCTGCTCGGCGGGCTGCGGCTGCCGCTGCCCGCGGCGGTGCTCGGCGCGCAGTTCCCGCTGCTGCTGTGGGCGTGCGCGGAGCGGGCGGACGCCCTGGTGTTCGCCGGTGCGCTGCTGGCGACGGCGGCACTGGACTGCGCGATCGCCGTGTGGGGCAAGGGAGTCGCGGTACGGGTGAGCGCCTGTGCCGGGCTCTGCGTGACGGGTGGCGCCGGGCTGCTGGTGGCGCTGGTGGAGTCGATGTCGGCCGGTGCTCCGGCGGACGCGGTGGTGCCGGGGGCACTGTTGCTCACGGGTTCCGCGATCGCCCTGGCCGGGGCGCGGCGGGCACCGTCGGCAGCGGCGGTGACCGGTGGTCTGGTGGCGGGTCTGGCGGCGGTGGCCGCTGTCGCCGGTGTGGTGGTCGCGGGGGCGCCCGGGGGCTGGGCGGCTCCGGTGTATCTGCTGTGCGGCGGGGCGCTGTTGGGTGCCGTACGCGCTCCGGTGGGGCGCCCGGCCGGGCAGGGGCTGATGTGGGCGTCGGGGGTCGTGACGGCGGGGTCGGTGCTGTACGCGCTGCCGCCGGTCGCGGTGGGGCTGGTGGGCCCGGTGTCACAGCTGGGCCGGGTCTGGGCGGGTGCTCCGCAGGGCGGTGCCAGGGGTGCCCTGGGCGCGACGGAGCTGCCGTGGTCCGAGCTGGCCGCCGCCCCGGTCGTGCTGCTCATGGTGGCCGCGGTGCTCGCGGCGGCGTACCGCTGGTGGGACGGCGTGCTGCGCCGGTTCGACCCGGTGTTCACCCCCGGCCCCACGGCTCGGGACGCGGTGGGCGCGTCGGCCGCGGTGCTCGGCTGGGCGGGACTCACGGTGCTGCCCGCCGCGCTGGACCTCTCGTACGCGGCAGCGGTCCCGGTGCAGTTGGTGCTGGTCGCGGGTGCGTCCGTGGTGGCGGTCGCGGGTCTGCGCCGGGGGATGACGGGGGTGGGGCTGACCGCGTCGGTGTGCGGTGCGGTCGGGGCGGTGGGTGTGGCGCTGCTGTCGCTGGCCGTCGAGCCGGCCATGTACGCGGTGTTCGGAGTGTTGCTGGCGCTGTTCACGGCGGTCGCGGTGGCCTTGGACGCTTCGGTGTCCGGGGCGTCGGGGCGGGACCGGGTGGCGGCGGCCGTGCAGGCGGTGGCGGCGTGCGCAGCCGTGGTCTGTGCCGCGGTGCCGGCGGGCGCGTGCGGTGTGTCCCTGGGACTGACCGCGCACCGGGCGGCTCCGCTGATCCTGGCCGTGACCGCGGTGACGGTGCTGCTGAGCGCCCGGCTGAAGGGGCGCGAGGTGGCGCTGCCGATCGAGGTGACAGGTGGTGCGGCGGCGCTTCCGGCCGTGGTCATGGCGGCGGACGACATGCCCTTCCTGTCCCTGGTGCTGGCCCTGTGCGGCGTACTGGCGGCGGGCACGGCGCTGCGCCCCGAGCGGCGCCCGGTCGCCGGTTGGCTGGCGACGGCGCTGTTCGTGCTGGCGGCCTGGGTCCGGCTGTCGGCGTCCGGTGTGTCGTCCCCTGAGGCGTACACCCTGCCGGTGAGCGTTCCGGCGCTGGTGATCGGTGCGCTGCGGCGCCGCAGCGATCCCGCGGCCTCGTCGTGGGCCGCGTACGGGGCGGGCCTGGCGGCGACGCTGGTGCCGTCGCTCGTTGCCGCCTGGGCCGATCCGTACTGGCTGCGGCCGCTGCTGCTCGGTACGGCGGCGCTGGTGATCACTCTGCTGGGGGCGCGGCTTCGGCTCCAGGCGCTGTTGGTGCTGGGCGGTGCGGTGCTGGCGCTCGACGCGTTGCACGAGCTGGCGCCGTATGTGGTGCAGGTGGTGGGCACGATGCCGCGCTGGGTGGCGCCCGCGCTGGCCGGGGTGCTGCTGCTGACGGTGGGGGCGACGTACGAGAAGCGGATGCGGGACGCACGGCGGCTGAGGGACGCCCTGGGCCGGATGCGCTGACACGCGGTACGGCCGGCCCGGGGCGCCCTCGTGGGCCTCAGGCCGGCATGCGGTCCCCGACCAGGGCGAGGTTCTCGATGGCGGCGAGTCCGTACAGCGCGGTGTCGTTGGTGTGGACCCAGTCGGCCTCGCTGCCCGGGACGGTGGCCAGCGGGCCGTTCACCTTCTCGGTCTTCCAGGGGGCGGACTCCTGGTAGCCGTCACGCCCACCGCGTGGGGGGTCCACTTCAGGGAGCCGTCGGGCCAGGTGGCGGTGGTCCAGCTCTGGACGGGGACGCCCTTCCCGTCGGGGGTGGCCAGGGCGAACTTCTGGCCGGCGGGGAAGCGCCCCCGGGGCCACGGGACGCCGAAGGTGGAGCCGGGCGCGGCGCCGAGCCCGGCGTCCTCCAGCCAGCCGATCTCCACGGGGTCGTCGGCGGCCTTCCCCGGGGTGGTGGCGGATGCCTGCCGGGCGGTGTCGCTGAGCACCCAGGAGAAGGGGGCGGCCGCGCCGGCGACGGCGGCGGCCCTGAGCACGGCACGACGGGGGATCGGGGACATCGCGACTCCAGTTCGTTGCGGGAGGGGCATGGCTGATCGCACGCGGACGCGTGGGGGAAGCGGTTCGACGACGGGGGCGGGGCGTCGGCTCAGCGGCGGTCGGCGGCGACCGCCGCGGCGGCCAGGCAGCCCAGGGCGGGCGCGGCAAGCGGCGGCAACTGCCAGGCGGTGACGGCCAGGGCGACGAATCCGCCGACGAGCAGTAGCGATCCGGCCGGGTCGGTCAGGCTCCTGCGGCCGGCCGCCCGTGCGGTGCGCGGCCAGGGGGTGCCGGGCCTCCAGGCGGCGGCCGTACGCAGTCCCCAGACGGCGACGGCCGGCAGCCCGAGCAGGCTCACGACGACGAGCGGACGGCCGCCCGGCAGCAGCCCCGAGCGGGCGACCTGCCAGTCGAAGGCGAGCAGGGCGAGCGCCGCCCACCACAACAGCGCGGTCCGCCATCCGCTGCGGAACGCCGCCACCGCGTCGGCGGCGAACTCCCGTACCCCGCCCGCCTCACCGGCCAGATGGCGGCGCAGGTGACGGGTGCCCGCGGCGAAGGCCGCGGGGAACGTGACCAGCGGCAGGGCGGCGACGGTGATCCAGACGCCGGTGAGCAGACACTCGGTGAAGACGCTGAACCGCTCCCGGACGAAGGAGGTCCTGGACGCGGTGCCGGATGGGGTCGCCACTGTCTTCTCAGCCCTTCAGTCCGGAGGTGGCCATGCCGTCGATGAGGTAGCGCTGGAAGGCCAGGAAGAAGGCCAGCACCGGTAGCAGGGCCACCAGTGACATCGCGATCATGCCGCCGTAGTCGGCGACCGCGTCCTGGTCGATGAACATCCTCAGCCCCATCGAGACGGTGTACTTGTCCGGTTCGTTGAGGTACAGCAGGGGGCCCATGAAGTCGTTCCAGGCCTGGATGAAGGTGAAGATGGCGCTGGTGATCAGCGCGGGCCGGCACAGCGGCAGCACGATCGACCAGTAGATCCTCAGGTGTCCGCAGCCGTCGAGCCGGGCCGCCTCGTCGAGTTCCCCCGGCAGTCCGCGCATGAACTGCACCATCAGGAAGACGAAGAACGCGTCGGTCGCGAGGAACTTGCCGATCAGCAGCGGGGTGAAGGTGTTGATCAGTTCCAGCTTCTGGAAGATCACGTACTGCGGGATGATCAGTACGTGGTACGGCAGCAGCAGGGTGCCGACCATGACGCCGAACATGATCCTTCGCCCGGCGAACCGGACCCTGGTGAAGGCGTAGGCCGTGAGTGAGCAGGAGAACACCACACCGATCACCGAACCGACCGATATGTAGGCGGAGTTGAGAAAGAACCTCCAGACCGGTATGTCGGCGATGCCGTCGGCGAGCCGCCGGTAGTTGGAGGTGATCGGGTCGGTCGGGAAGAGGTTCAGCGCGCCGACGATGTCCTCGCTCGGCTTGAAGGAGGCGCCGATCGTCCAGACCACCGGATAGAGGATCACCACGAGGATGACGAGCGCCCCGAGGTGCCAGGCGAGCGACCCGGGGATCCGGCGGCGCGGGGCAGTGGCTTCCGTCCGGCTCATCGGCCGCCCTCCTCGTAGTGCACCCAGCGCTTCTGGGACCGGAACAGCACGGCGGTGACCAGCCCCACCGCGACGAGCAGCAGCCATGCCATGGCGGAGGCGAAGCCCATCCGGCTGTTCGCGAAGCCCTGGTCGTAGAGGTAACAGGTGTAGACGAGCGTCGCGTCGCCCGGTCCGCAGCTGCCGTTGCTGACGATGTAGGCCGAGGCGAAGATCTGGAACGAGTGGATGGTCTCGAGCAGGACGTTGAAGAACAGCACCGGCGAGATCATCGGCAGGGTGATGCTCCAGAACCTGCGCCAGGACCCGGCCCCGTCCACCTCCGCGGCCTCGTACAGCTCCCTGGGGACCTGTTTGAGACCGGCCAGGAAGATCACCATCGGAGCGCCGAACTGCCAGACCGTGAGAGCCACCAACGCGTAGATGATCATCTGCGGGTCGCCGATCCAGCCGCCCGCGTCGATGCCGAACAGCTGCTGCCCGCGGTCGACGACGGCACCGTCCGAGAACAGTGCGCGCCAGACGATGGCCGCCGAGACGCTCGCGCCGATCAGCGACGGGGCGTAGAACGCGGCCCGGTAGAAGGACTGGCCCCACCTCTTCTGGGCGAGCAGCATGGCCACGGCCAGTGCGGCGGCCAGCTTGACCGGGGTGCCGATCAGCACGTACCAGGACGTCACCTTGACGGACTGGCGCCAGCGCGGGTCGGCGAACATGTCGGTGAAGTTCTTCAGGCCGACCCAGCGCGGGGCGTCGAACAGGTTGTAGTCGGTGAAGGCGAGGTACAGCGAGAAGACCATGGGTCCGGCGATCAGGAACAGGAAGCCCGCGATCCAGGGCGACATGAAGAGATAGCCGGTCAGGTTCTCGCGTTGGCCACGCGGTGGCCGGGCGGGACGGGGCTCCCGCCTCCCGGCGGCGGGGCCGCCCGTGACGGGCGGGGCACTCGCGGAGGGCTGGATCTGAGTCACCGCGTTCCCTCTCAGTTCGAGGCGAGGGCGGTCTTCGCCTCGGAGAAGAACTGCTTCACGGAGTCCTCCGGCGAGGCCTTGCCCAGGGACATGTCGCCGCCGATGCGCAGGAAGGCCGCCTCGACGACGTCGGCGCCGGCCGGGTGGGGCGTGATGGGCTCCAGCACTCCGGCGTCGGCTATCGCGGTCTCGTACGCGCCGATGGCCCTGCTCGGGGCGTCGGCCGGCTGGAAGGCCTCGAACTGTGCGGTGGTGGCGGGCACTCCGCGGTCGTACCCCATGATCCGGGCGACCGCGGGGTCGTGGGTCATGAAGCCGATGAAGGTGGCGACCTCGGCGGGGTGCTTGGTGCGGGCCGTGCCGCTCAGCATCAGCGAGCCGAGGTACTGGCCGGTCCTCTTGCCGTCGGTGCTCGGGATGGGCGCGAGGCCGTAACTGCTCCTGCCCTCCGCGCTGTAGCGGACGGAGAAGTTGTCCCAGGTGAACTCACCGGCCGAGATGCCCTTGGCGAGCGCGGACGCGGGCTTGATCTGCTCGACCTTCTTCTGGTCGGCGTAGATCCCGGACCTGACGCGCTCGAGCGACTCGGTCCAGTACGGGAGCAGTTCGGCCTCGCCGAAGCCCATGCCCTCCTCGGTGAAGAAGGCCTTGCCGTTCTGGCGGAGGACCAGGTCGTACAGGTACATGATTCCGTGCGGGCCCGAGTCGCCGGCCACGTGCCGGCCGGACTTGATCTTCCGCAGCCCCGCGTACCAGTCGTCCCAGGTCCAGCCGACGCCGTGGTCGACGCCGGCATCCTCGTACACCTTCTCGTCGATGACCAGGGCCATCGAGTTGCTGCCTACCGGTACGCCGAGCAGCTTGCCGTCGATCTCGGCGAACTTCTCCAGCCCGGCGCGGAAGCCGTCGAGCTTCAGGTTGCCCTTCTTCGCCTGCGGGTTGAGGTCCAGCAGGACGTTCTTCGCCTCGTACTTGCGCAGGAAGGTCACCGCGTTCTGGATCACGTCCGGCGGATTGCCGCCCGCCGCCTGGGTGTTGAACTTCTTCCAGAAGTCCGCGTACTGCTGGAAGTCCGTCTTCACCTTGATCTTCGGGTGTTTCTTCTCGAAGAGCCTGACGCATTCCTGGACCTTCTTGGCCCGGTCGTCGGCGCCCCACCAGGCATGCCGGATGGTGACAGGCCCGTTCGAGCCGCCTCCCGAGCCGCAGCCCGCCGCGGTCAGACCGAGACCGGCGGCCGACAGCCCCGCAAGCCGCAGCATCCGCCGTCGGTCCATGCCTTCGTTCCGAGACATAGTTCGCCCCTGCCCTCGATTGAATCGACTTGATTGAATCGTTTTAGAAAGCGCTTGCCGGGTCAAAGTAGGGAGCGTCATCGGTGGCGTCAACAGCTGGGACGAAAATCAGTCGAAGCGCTTGAACGGCGCATACGAAAACGCCGAGGGCCCGGAAGCTTCAGGAAGCTTCCGGGCCCTCGGTCCGGGGTGGGCGATACTGGGTTCGAACCAGTGACCTCTTCGGTGTGAACGAAGCGCTCTCCCACTGAGCTAATCGCCCGGGTGCACGGCAAACATTACCCCATGTCAGCGGCGCTCCCCGACCGGCTCCGGGTCACTCGTGGATCTTCCAGGGCATGACGATTCCGAACTTCCACACGTAGATCCCCACCAGCACCGCGATGATCACGAGACCGGTCACGGTCAGGACGATGTTGCGCCGACGGACCTTGGGATCGAGGGCGCGCCTGGCGGCCTCGGTGACCTTCCGGCGGGTCCACCGCAGCACCAGCTGGGCCCAGACGAACTCGGTCGCCCAGATCGCCATGCCGCCGAAGATCACCAGCCAGCCGGGGCCGGGCAGCGGCAGCATGATGATCCCCGCCACCACCACGGCGAGACCGACCACGAAGACGCCGACCTGCCAGCTCAGATGCAGCGGCCTGGACGCCTTGATGAATCCGGGCGCCCTGGAGCCGAGCTCCGGACCCTCCCCCGTCGCATCCCGCGCGACGCCCCCCGTCACGCCTTCCGACACGTCCCCCGTCGCGGCCGACGGATCCGCCGTTGGGGCAGCCCCGTCCCGCTCGTCACTCTCCGCGTTCATGGGGGTCAACCTACCGGAACGCTCTCCGTCACCAGAATGGCCGCATAACCCAAAGTTACACACCGCTGTACGAGCTACCTGAAGGATCACAAAACGGTCAGAGGGGTTTACAACGCCACCGTAGGTGGCATGTCGATTTCGCCGACGTGCGAATCCCCGAGCGCACACTGAGCGAAAGGCCCTGGCGCTTATGAACACCACGGTCAGCTGCGAGCTGCACCTGCGCCTCGTTGTGTCGAGCGAGTCCTCACTGCCTGTACCCGCGGGCCTGCGGTATGACACGGCCGATCCGTATGCCGTGCACGCCACCTTCCACACCGGAGCGGAGGAAACGGTCGAGTGGGTTTTCGCCCGTGACCTCCTTGCCGAGGGGCTGCACAGGCCCACCGGCACCGGAGACGTCCGCGTCTGGCCATCCCGAAGTCACGGCCAGGGCGTCGTCTGTATCGCGCTGAGCTCCCCGGAGGGCGAAGCCCTGCTCGAGGCCCCGGCAAGGGCCCTGGAGTCGTTCCTGAAAAGGACCGACGCCGCGGTTCCGCCCGGCACCGAGCATCGTCACTTCGATCTCGATACGGAGCTCTCACACATCCTGGCCGAGAGCTGAGCCAGGCCGAGAACTGCACGACGCCGTCCGACTCGGGGAGACGGCGTCGCGCGGACAACCTCATACGGCAGAAACCGGCGCCGGGCCCACCGGATACACCCTGGGGGCGGCCCCCGTCCGCCGACGCCCCCGG
>NZ_JBHXUW010000037.1:0-83601 GCF_042672475.1 Streptomyces sp. NPDC127177 | reverse complement strand
CCACGGCATGGGCCGGGGCGGCGCCCCCTCATGGAACACGCGCCCTAGGGGCGCTGCTTGGCCTTGTCGACGACGGCCCAGCTGTCGAGGTAGGAGAGCTGGGTGTACGCCTTCCTCTTCTTGCCGTCGCCCGAGGTGCGCTCGTCACGGAAGCCGAGGAACCGGTAGGTGTCCGGGTCGAAGATGAAGTAGCCGCCGAAGCCGGCGAACCCCTTCGGCAGTGTCGGGTCGTCGTAGGTGATGGCCACGCCGGTACGGCCCTTGGCGTCCTTCTGGTTCGGCACCACCTTCACCCCGGGCACCATGCCGAGCGCCTCGTACGCCGCGGGGCGCAGCCCCTCCGGCATCACCGGGACCAGCTTGAGCAGCCCGGTGAGACTGAAGTGGATGTTCGACCACTCCTGATCGGCGATGTCGTCGAGCGAGTCGTTCCTGTCATCGGGCCCGGTCTTGGACAGGAGGGAGAGGATCAGCTTCTCGGGGTCGGTCGGGAGCTTCCTCAGCCTGCTCCAGTCCTGCGGCGGCCAGACGCTCTCGTTCTTCCCGACGGGCGGTGCCCACCAGCCGTGGCCGATCTCCATGACCCAGGACGGCTGCGAGTCGTCCACCGAGCGCCAGTTCTCGTCGACGTAGCTCTTCGTGGCTCCGGTCGCCCGGTTGGTCTCCTTGATGATCTCCTTGGTGTAGATGAACTGGTCGTCCCGCGGGCTGACCGCCCGTTCGTGCTTCCGCTCGTAGGCGGCCGCGCCGTTGAGCACGGTCCGCACGCTCACGTTCCGCATGGCGGGGGAACTGGTTCTCGGCGGTGTCGCCGACAGCCCCTTTCCGCCGTCGTCCTCGTGCACGGCGACCAGGACGCCGGCGGCGACCGCTGCCGCGACCGCGCCGGTCAGGGCGATCCGCAGGACGGGGCGGCGGCCGAGCGGGGCCGGAGCGGGCCGCTCCGGCGCGGTCATCACGGCGAACAGCCGGGCCCGGGCCCGTTGCCTGGTCCTGTCGTCGAGCGGGGGAGCCCCCGCGTCGTAGTCCTTCAGTTCTTGCAGTTCGTCGATGTCACGCATGGGCGTCTGCCTCTCGGAAAGCTGTCGGATCGGATCCGCCCAGTGCTTCGCGCAGTTTGCTGCGAGCCCGGTGCAGCCGTGATCTGACGGTGCCGACAGGCACCCCGAGGGCCATCGCCGCCTCCTCGTAGTCGAGGTCGGCCCAGGCCACCAGGAGCACGACATCGCGATGCCGGGCGGACAGCCCGGCCAGTGCGGTCGCCAGGTCCCGGCGCACCCCTGTAGCGCCGGCTCTGGCGACCGCACGGTCCGCGACCGGTTCCTCGTGCTCCACCGGTCCGGGAACCCGGGCGAGCGCCTTGAAACGGCGTGCCTCGGCTCTTCGGTGACGGCTCACGAGGTTGGTCGCGATGCCGAACAGCCACGGTCGGGCGTCGGCACGCGTGAGGTCGTACGTATGGCGTCGCTGGAAGGCGGTCGTGAACGTCTCCGCCATCAGATCCTCCGCCGCCTCGGGACCGAGCCGCCGCGACGCGTAACGGTGCACGGCGTCGGCGTACCGGTCGAAGAGCGCGGCGAACAGCTCGGGCTCATCCCGCGACCGTGCGATCACGCGGGCGTCACTGTCTTCGCGCTCCCCTTCACGGGGGCGGACGCCCTCGGGTCCGACGGCCATCGGGGCTCCTTTCGTTCCTCTGAACGACTCGCATGCGTGGGCTTGTTCGGATGGTTCATCTGTCCTTCGCCGTTCGGCCGGATCGAGTTCCATCATGGGTACGGTGGCCGGGCAGGCGAGTGTCCTGCTGAGCGCAGCCGTCCAGTGAGAGGTGTGCCAGATGGCAGAGTCGGAGCTTTCCGCGGGTGTCGTGGAGTACGAGGACACCGGCGGCGACGGGCCGGTCCTGGTCCTGCTGCACGGCGTGGCCATGGACGGCTCCCTGTGGCGCCATGTGGTCGAGGACCTGCGCGCCGACCACCGGTGCGTCGTGCCGACACTGCCGCTGGGTGCCCACCGCCGGCCGATGCGGCCCGACGCGGATCTGTCGGTCCTCGGCGTCGCACGGCTGGTCGACGAGTTCCTGGAAGCACTCGACCTGACCGACGTGGTCCTGGTGATGAACGACTGGGGCGGGGCGCAGGCCCTGGTCGCGGACGGCCGGGACCAGCGGATCGGGAAGCTCGTCATCACCTCCTGCGAGGCCTTCGACAACTTCCCGCCCGGCCTGCCCGGCAACAACCTCCGCGCATCCGCCAGGATGCCCGGCGGGCTGAAGGCGGCCTTCGCCCTGCTCAGGCTGAGGCCGATGCGGCGGCTGCCGATGACCTGGGGCCGGATGACCAGGAGGCCGGTGCCGGACGAGGTGATGGACGGCTGGTTCCGGCCGCTGCGGACGTCGAAGGAGATCCGCCGGGACCTGAGGAAGTACGTACTCGGAGTGCCACCGAAGGCCGAACTGCTGCGGTGGGCCGAGGCCTTGCGCACCTTCGACCGCCCGGCCCTTGTCGCCTGGGCGGCCGAGGACAAGGTCATGCCGCCCGAACACGGCCGCCGGCTGGCCGGGCTGCTGCCCCGGGGCGAACTGGTGGAGATCGAGGACAGCTACACCCTGATCCCGGAGGACCAGCCGGCGAAGCTGGCCGGCCACATCAGGGAGTTCCTGTCGAAGCAGTCGGGCCACTGAGGCAGGGCCAGGTCCCCGGGGCCTGCCTCAGTGGCTCGGGGACGGTCCTCGGCCTTCCTCGGCAGGGCTCCCACCGGGCGAGGCCGTCCTGCCTCCAGGCCCCGTCCGGGGGCCCGCCCTGCCGGGCCACCACCCGGGCCAGGGCGGTCACGGCGCCCCGGAGAGCCGATCCGTGCTCAGCCGACATCTTCCTCTCCCCTGCCTCGACTCCTTCTCCCACTGCCTCGGCTCTGTGGGTGATCCGCCCACCGGATGGAGCAAACGGCGCGGGCGGGCGGCCCCGGGCCCCGGGGCCCGGACGGGGTGCCCGCGCCCGCCCGCGCGCCGGGGCGTGAAGCGGAGCTGCGGCCGAGCTTAAGAAATCCTCGATGGACCCGGGGCGCGCGGTACGGCAGATTTCTCCGTGACGGCGGAGGATGGTGCGCGGCAGCCGGAGCCGGCGCGCCGCCACACACCGCCCCTCTCATTCTTCCCCGGGCCGCAGGCTTCCTTCGGCATGCCCCCGGCCCGGGGAGATCAACGCCGTACCAGGTACAGGGAGCCGCAGCCGTGAAGGCACTCGTGAAGCAGAAGGCCGAGCCGGGACTCTGGCTGATGGACGTACCCGAGCCGCAGACCGGTCCCTCCGACGTCCTCATCAAGGTGCTCCGCACCGGCATCTGCGGTACCGACCTGCACATCCGCAACTACGACGGATGGGCGCAGCAGGCCATCACCACGCCGCTCGTCCTCGGCCACGAGTTCGTCGGCGAGGTCGCCGCGATCGGCTCCGACGTCGTGGACATCGCCGTCGGCGACCTCGTCAGTGGCGAGGGCCACCTGGTCTGCGGCAAGTGCCGCAACTGTCTGGCCGGCCGCCGCCACCTCTGCCGCTCCACGCTGGGGCTCGGCGTCGGCCGCGACGGGGCTTTCGCCGAGTACGTCGCCCTGCCCGCCTCCAACGTGTGGGTGCACCGGGTCCCCGTGGACCTGGACATCGCCGCGATCTTCGACCCGTTCGGCAACGCCGTGCACACCGCGCTGTCGTTCCCGCTGGTCGGCGAGGACGTACTGATCACCGGCGCCGGCCCGATCGGCATCATGGCCGCCGCCGTCGCCAAGCACGCCGGAGCCCGTCATGTCGTCATCACCGACGTCAGCGAGGCCCGCCTGGAGCTGGCCCGCAAGGTCGGTGTCAGCCTCGCCATCAACGTCGGCGAGCACACCATCGCCGACGGCCAGCAGGAGCTCGGACTGCGCGAGGGCTTCGACATCGGCCTGGAGATGTCCGGCCGCCCCGAGGCCATGCGCGACATGATCGCGAACATGACGCACGGCGGCCGCATCGCGATGCTGGGACTGCCGTCCGAGGACTTCGCCGTCGACTGGTCCCGGATCGTCACCTCCATGATCACGGTCAAGGGCATCTACGGCCGCGAGATGTACGAGACCTGGTACGCCATGTCCGTCCTGCTGGAGGGCGGCCTCGACCTGGCCCCCGTGATCACCGGCCGGTACGGCTACCGCGACTTCGAGGAGGCCTTCGACGACGCGGCGAGCGGCCTCGGCGGCAAGGTCATCCTCGACTGGACCGTCTGACCCTCAAACCTCTTAAGGAATCCCCGCATGTTCGACTCCGTACGCGACGACCTGCGCACCACCCTCCAGGAGATCGAGGCCGCCGGGCTGCACAAGCCCGAGCGCGTGATCGGCACCCCGCAGTCCGCGACCGTCGCCGTCACCGCGGGGGGCCGCCCCGGTGAGGTGCTCAACTTCTGCGCCAACAACTACCTGGGCCTCGCCGACCACCCCGATGTCATCGCCGCCGCGCACGAGGCGCTGGACCGCTGGGGCTACGGCATGGCCTCGGTCCGCTTCATCTGCGGCACCCAGGAGGTCCACAAGGAGCTGGAGCAGCGGCTCTCCTCCTTCCTGGGCCAGGAGGACACGATCCTCTACTCCTCCTGCTTCGACGCCAACGGCGGTGTCTTCGAGACCGTCCTCGGCCCGGAGGACGCGGTCATCTCCGACGCCCTCAACCACGCCTCGATCATCGACGGCATCCGGCTGTGCAAGGCCAAGCGCTTCCGCTACGCCAACCGGGACATGGCCGACCTGGAGCAGCAGCTCAAGGAGGCCTCCGGGGCCCGGCGCCGCCTCGTCGTCACCGACGGCGTCTTCTCCATGGACGGGTACGTCGCACCGCTGCGCGAGATCTGCGACCTCGCCGAGCGCTACGACGCCATGGTCATGGTGGACGACTCGCACGCCGTCGGCTTCGTCGGACCCGGCGGGCGGGGCACCCCCGAGCTGCACGACGTGATGGACCGCGTCGACATCATCACGGGCACGCTCGGCAAGGCGCTCGGCGGCGCCTCCGGCGGTTATGTGGCCGCCCGCGCCGAGATCGTCGCGCTGCTCCGCCAGCGCTCGCGCCCCTACCTCTTCTCCAACTCGCTCGCCCCGGTCATCGCGGCGGCCTCGCTGAAGGTCATCGACCTGCTGGAGTCCGCAGGTGAGCTGCGCGAGCGGCTCAACGCCAACACCGCGCTCTTCCGTACCCGGATGACCGAGGAAGGCTTCGACGTCCTGCCCGGCGACCACGCCATCGCCCCCGTGATGATCGGGGACGCGGCGAAGGCAGGCCGGATGGCGGAGCTGCTCCTGGAGCGCGGTGTGTACGTGATCGGGTTCTCCTACCCGGTCGTCCCGCAGGGCGCGGCCCGTATCCGCGTCCAGCTGTCCGCCGCGCACTCCACGGCGGACGTCAACCGCGCGATCGACGCCTTCGTCGACGCGCGGGCGGCCCTGGGCGAGTAACCGCCGCCGCGGAGGGCGTCCCGGCCGCCCTCCGCGACCTGGGACAATAGGCACATGATCGATGCACGGCGGCTGCGGATCCTGCGGGCGGTTGCGGACCACCGCACGGTGACCGCCGCGGCCGCCGCGCTGTACCTGACCCCGTCCGCCGTCTCCCAGCAGCTGGCCGCCCTGGAGCAGGAGACCGGGCACCGGCTGGTCGAGCGGAACGCCCGGGGGGCCAGGCTCACAGCCGCCGGGGAGATCCTGCTGACCCACACCAACGCGGTGCTGGCCCAGCTGGAACGGGCCGAGGCCGAGCTCGCCGCCTACGGCGCGGGCGACGCCGGGACGGTCACGGTCGCCGCGTTCGCCACCGGCATCGGCCTGGTCCTCGCCCCCGCGATCACCGCCCTCGCCACGTCCGCCCCCGGCATCCGTGTCCGGGTCCATGACGCGGAGGGCGACGCCAGCGTCCCCATGGTGCTGGACCGCCAGGTCGATGTGGCGGTCGCCGTCGAGTACCGGGGCGCGCCGGGGGCGGACGACCGCCGGCTGACCCGGGTGCCGCTGTACTCGGAGCCCTTCGACGCGGTGCTCCCGGTCGGGCACCGGCTGGCCGACCAGGAGCAGGTGGCGGTCGCCGATCTGGCGAAGGACACCTGGATCGGCCCCTACCCGGGCAACCCCTGCCATGACGTGGTGGTCCTGGCCTGCGAGTACGCGGGCTTCGAGCCCAGCCTCGAACACTCGTCGGACGACTTCCACGCGGTGGTGGCGCTGGCCGGGGCGGATGCCGGAGTGGCCCTCGTCCCGAGGTCCGCGCTGCGGGGAATGGCCCTGACTGACGTGGTGGTCCGCCCGGTGCACGGCAGCGCCCCGACGCGCCGGGTGTTCGCGGCGGTACGCCGTGGCGCGGAGGCCCACCCGCTGATCGCCCCGGTGCTGGACGCGCTTGCGGGGGCGGCGCGGGGCGTCGGCCTCGGGGGCGGGGCGGTCTGAGGCACCGGGCCCGGGGACCACGGATCTCCGGGAACTCCCTCGCGGGCGCCTGCCGGTCGGCCAGACTCGCTCCTGTTTCCCCGGCGACGAAAGGACACAGGCATGGCGGACACCGCGCTCCTCGTGATGGACGTCCAGCGGGACATCGTGGACATCGTCGGCGGTGACCCCGGATATCTGCCCCGTCTCGGCAGGGCGATCGAGGGGGCCCGTGCGGCGGGCGTCCACGTGATCTACGTGACCATCGCGCTGCCGCCGGGCGATCCGGAAGTGGGCCCGCACAACAGGGTGATCGCGAACGCCGTGCGGGACGGCCTCTTCACCGAGGGCGCGGCAGGCACCGGGATCCATCCCGACATCGCGCCCCGGCCCGGCGACGCGGTCGTCACCAAGAGGCGCGGGAGCGCCTTCTCGGGCAGCGACTTCGACCTGGTGCTCAGGGCCCGTGGCATCGACCGCCTCGTCGTCACCGGCATCGCCACGAGCGGTGTGGTGCTGGCCACCCTGAGCAGCGCCTTCGACCTGGACCTCGGCCTCACCGTCCTGGTGGACGCCTGCCTCGACGACGACCCCGAGCTGCACCGGGTCCTCACCGAGAGGCTCTTCCCGCGATGGGGGGACGTCATCACCGTCGAGGAATGGCTCAGGACCCTCGCACCGCGGTAGGGGCACGGCCCGGTACGGGGGCTCAGCCCGTCCCGGAGCCAGGGGTGCCCCCGCCGCCGCGTGCCCACGGGATGAGCGTGCCCGCGGCGGCTGCCACCGTCACGGTCAGCGCCAGCACCGCGTACCGGACCGGCGGAAGGTACGGCAGGGAGTCCGCCGCGGTCAGCGCGAACGCCAGCAGGGGGACCGCGGCGACCACCGTGCCGATAGTCAGGCCCGCCACCGTCACCAGACCCGTCTCCACGATCCGCATCCGCATCAGCTGCCACCGTCCCGCACCGACCATCCGCAGCAGGCGGAACTCCGGGCGGCGGCCGACCGTGATCAGGGCCAGCGTGCTGACCACGGCCAGCAGCGCGAAGCCGCCGATCACGCCGACGCCGATGACGATCAGCGCGTCGTCCTGGTCCGAGGACGAGGGGCTGATCCGTACGTCGTCCGCCGTCGCCGGCCGGACATCGAGCCCCTCGTACGGTGCCAGTGCCCGCCGCACGGCCGACGCGGCGCCCCCGTCCGCCGAGCGCACCAGGATCCGCTGGTCGCGCGGGGCCGAGACATGCCCGGCCAGCGCCTCGCGGGGGAGCATGAACTCGCCGAGTCCCAGGGACCGTTCGTAGAGCGCCACCACCCGCAGCCGTACCCGCGTACCGTCCCCGAGACGCAGGCCCACCGTGTCACCGACACCGACGCCCAGGTCGTCGGCCCGGTCCTTGCCGACCGCTACCGTGCCCCGGCCGGTGAGACCCGCCGGATCGCCCTCGGTCACCCGGGGGTCGAGGGTGCCGGCGAGCTGGTCCGCCGTGACACCCAGCACCGGGAAGCGGTCCAGTGCCGGATCGCCCGCCTCGCGGTGGGCGAGCACGACGGCCGACCGCAACACACCCGTCGCGGCCGACACTCCGGAGGCGCCGCGTACCGCATCGGCCGCGTCCTCCGGGATACCGGCGGCGGGACCTGTCACCACCAGATCCGCCCGCAGGGCGTCCCCGGCCTGGCGGCCGGCGGCCCGTTCCAGCGTCGTGGCCCCGGCCAGTTGTACGCAGACGAACGCGACGACCAGCACGATCGGGGTGAGCGCCGCACCCAGCCGGCGGTTGTGCGCGGCGGCGGACCTGGCCGCCAGGAATCCGGATACCCCGCCCGCCCACCGGACCGGCGCGCCCAGCACCCGCATCGAGATCCGCGCGATCCACGGACCGAGCAGCGCCACCGCGATGATCAGCGAGGTCGCCGCACCGGATGCGGCGAGCGCGGCCGCCTGGCCGCCCTGTGCGGTCGCCGCACCGGCCGAACCGAGCCCCCCGGCCACCAGAAGCGCCCCGGCGACCGTCCGCAGCCGCCCCGGCTCGTCCGGCTCGGGGGCCCGAGCCGCGCTCAGGGCCGCGGCGGGCCGCAGCCGGGTGATGGAGCGGGCCGCGAGCAGCGCCACCGGCCGGGCCGCGAGCGCGATGACCAGCGCGCCCGTCGCACCCGCCGCGAGCGGCAGCCACAGCGGGACCGGCAGCGGCAGCGGATTCGTGGTCAGCAGTGACCGCATCAGCAGCCCGAGCGGTACGGCCCCGACCGCGCCCAGCAGCGCGGCGGCCCCCGTCACCCTGCCCGCCTCACGGCCCACCGCCGACCGCAGCTGCCGTGGCGTCGCCCCGACCGCCCGCAGCAGTGCCAGTTCGCCGGACCGCTGATGGACGGCCTGCGAGAGCGTGGTGGCGATCACGAGCAACGCGACCAGGACCACCGTTCCGGCGATCGACGCCAGCATCGCCAGCAGGTCCGCGCGTCCGCCGAGCGCGTCGAGCTGTTCGGCCTCGCCCCGCTCCGCGCCCGTCAGCACCCGCACCCCGCGCTCGCCGCCCCCGTGGCCGGCCACCGCGGCACCCAGTGAGGTGCGCAGCGCGTCGCCGGAGACCCCCTCCTCGGCCACGATGCCGATCGCGTCCACCGTGCCGGGATGGCCGGCCAGTGCGGTGAGCCGTGCCGCGGTGAAGAACACAGCGGGCGCACCGGCCCGGTGACCGGTGGCGGCCACCCCGCTGACGGTGTACTGCCGGGCCGCGCCGCCCACTTGAAGCGTGATACGGCTGCCCGGCTCACCGCCCGCCAGCGCCGCGTCCACGACCACCTCGGACGCCGACCCCGGGGCGCGCCCCTCGGACAGTTCGTACGCGGTGAGCGCGGCCGACGGCCAGGAGCGGCCGACCGCCGAGATCCCCTGGCCCACCGTCACCGGAACCGAGTCGTCCGCGACGGCCCGCGCCACACCGTCCGCCGCAGCCGCCCGCGCCACCACGGAACGGTCCAGCCGCACCCGTTCCGGCAGATGGGCGGTGACGGTCCGCGGCTCGCTGCCCCAGGGCTTCGCCGTGTACGAGACCCGCTGATCGGCCACCACCACCGCGGCCGCCCCCGCGTACCGCTCCACCGGTGGCTGTGCCAGCAGCAGCGAACCGAGCACGAGGGCGAACGCCCCGATCAGTGCCGCCGCGGCCGCCGTCGCCGCGAACACCGCGGTCCAGGCCCGGCGATGGGCCGTCAGCGAGCGGCGGGCCAGGAACGCCGAGGCCCGCCGGCTCCCGGCCCGTACCGTCTCCCGCGCCGGCTTCATCCGTGTTCCGGTGACCGTCATCGCAGCCGGCCGCCGTCCATCGTCATGACCGTGTCCGCCCAGCTCGCCGCCACCGGATCATGGGTGACCATCACGACGGTGCGGCCGTCCAGCCGTACCGCGTCGCGCAGCAGCCCGAGCACCAGCGCCGCCGACTCCGGGTCCAGCGAGGCCGTCGGCTCGTCCGCGAAGAGGACATCGGGATCGGTCACCAAGGCCCTGGCCACCGCGACCCGTTGCTGCTCACCGCCCGAGAGGGTGGCCGGTCCGCCGCCGCCCCGGCCGGACAGTCCGACCCGGTCCAGCAGCCGCCGCCCGCGCTCCAGCACCCCGGCCGCCCCGGGATCGGCACCGGCCAGCACCAGCGGCAGCACCACGTTCTCCTCGATGCTGAGCGAGGGCACCAGGTTCAGGGCGTGGGACTGGAAGACGAAGCCGATCCTGTCCCGGCGCAGCCGGGTCAGCGCGGCCTCGGAGAGCGTGCCGAGATCGGTGCCGGCGATCCGTACCGTTCCTGACGAGGGGCGGTCCAGACCGGCCGCGCACTGCAGGAGAGTGCTCTTGCCCGACCCGGAGGGGCCGACCACGGCCGTGAAGCTCCCCGCCGGGACCACGCAGCTCACCGCGTCCAGGACGACCGCCTCCCGGCTGCTGCCGCGCCGCCCGTGGCGCCGGCTCACCGACTCCAGCTCCAGCGCCGCCGTGCGCACTGCCGTCACCGTGTCCACCCTGGTCCCCTCACTTCGTGTACTCCCTGACCTGCGTAAACGCTATGAGCGGGAGGGTGCCGGGGCCAGGGTGCGGACTCCCGGCCCTGGGGTGTAGCCCGCTCCACCACGGGCCGGGGGGAGCGCACCACTCCGCCACGCCGCGGGCCCCCGTAACGTGGTGCGGCATGAGCAGTACTCCCACTCCGCTGACGGTCGCGGTCAGGCGTTCGTGGCATGCCTCCCAGTACCTCCTCATCGGCATCCCGATCGCGCTGCTGGCCTATGCCGGCGCGTTCCTGGTGGTGGCGGCCCTGCTCTTCGGCGTCGTGATCATCGGCCTGCCCGCCCTGCCCGAGGCGGCGAAGGTGCTGCGCCGGTTCGCGGAGTTCGAGCGGCGCAGGGCGGCGGCCTGCCTCGGCGTCCCGTTCCGGCCGATGACCTACCTCCCGCTGGACCGGGGCGAACTGTCCGAGCGCGTCAGGCGGGTGCTCACCGACCCGACGGTCCGGCGCGAGGCCGTGTGGCTGCCGGCCCAGGCGCTCATCGGCAACGGCATCGGCTATCTGACGATGGTGCTGTGGCCGATCGGGATGCTGGTGGACGGGATCGCGCTGTCCGTCGTACACCTACTGGACCGGCGGACCGCGGACGAGTACGGCACCCCGCCGCCCGTGCGCCGTGGCTGGGTGCTGCGCTGGCACCCGGTGCTCGCCGAGCTGTCGGCGAGCTGGACCAGGTCCCTGCTCACCTCCTCGCCCTCCGCCGAACTGGCCGAACGCATCGAACAGCTGACGGAGAGCCGGGCCGGTGCCGTCGAGGCGCACGGCGCCGAACTCCGGCGCATCGAACGGGATCTGCATGACGGCGCCCAGGCCAGGATCGTCGCGCTCTCGATGCGGGTCGGCCTGGCCAAACAGCTCCTGGACCGCGACCCGGCCGCCGCGCGCCAACGCCTGGACGAGGCCCAGGACGGTGCCGACGCGGCCCTCGCCGAGCTTCGGCACGTCGTGCGCGGCATCCATCCACCGGTGCTGACGGACCGCGGACTGGCCGGTGCGGTAACGGCGTTGGCGGCCGGGGCCGGCATTCCCGTGGCGGTGGAGCTCGGCGGGGTCGAGGACGGACGGCGGCTGCCCGCGGCGATCGAGGCCGCCGCCTACTTCGTGGTCGCCGAGGCGCTCACCAACATCGGCAAGCACAGCGGCGCGACGGCCGCGAGCGTACGGATCGACCGGGCCCCCGGCGTACTGCTCGTGTCCATCGGCGACGATGGCCGCGGCGGCGCGGACGAGGCCGCCGGAAGCGGGCTGGTCGGGATCAGACGTCGGATCGCCGCCCTGGACGGCACCACCCGCATCAGCAGCCCCACCGGGGGGCCGACGGACATCGAAGTGGAGCTGCCGTGCGGATCGTGATCGCCGAGGACAACGCCCTGCTGCGGGAGGGACTGATCCTGCTGCTCACCAGCTCGGGCCACGAGGTGGTGGCCGACGTCGCGGCCGGCCCCGAGGTGTTGCCCGCCCTGCTGGAGCACCGCCCGGACGCCGCCGTGCTCGACGTACGGCTGCCGCCCACGTTCCGTGACGAGGGGCTGCGGGCCGCCGTCGCCGCCCGCGCGGAACTCCCCGAGCTGCCGATCCTGGTCCTCTCCCAGTACGTCGAGGAGATGTACGCCGCCGAGCTCCTCGCCCAGGGTGCGCAGGGCATCGGCTACCTGCTCAAGGACCGGGTCGGCCGGGTCGACCAGTTCCTGGAGGCCCTCGACCGGGTGGCCGGCGGCGGCACCGCGCTCGACCCGGAGGTGGTGAGCCAACTGCTGACCCGCAAGTCATCGGCGCGGCCGCTGCTGAGCCTCACACCCCGGGAGCGGGAGGTCCTGGAGCTGATGGCCCAGGGCAAGGCGAACGGCACCATCGCCACCGAACTCGTCGTCACGGAACGGGCGGTGAGCAAGCACATCGGCTCGATCTTCGCCAAGCTCGGCCTCGAACCGGACGACGGTACGGTCCACCGCCGGGTCCGCGCGGTGCTCGCGTACCTGGAGGGCAACGGGGCGCGCTGACTGCCACAGGTCAGGCGGGCTGGAGCAGGTCCCAGCGGTTGCCGTACAGGTCCTCGAAGACGGCGACCGAGCCGTAGACCTCGTGCCTGGGCTCCTCCAGGAACCGCACGCCCGCCGCCAGCATGCGCGCGTGGTCGCCCGCGAAGTCCTCCGTGTGCAGGAAGAAGCCGACCCGCCCGCCGGTCTGCGCCCCGACACTGGCCCCCTGCCTCTCGTCCTTGGCACGGGCCAGCAGCAGTCCCGAGCCCTGGCCGCCACGCGGACGCACCACCACCCAGCGGGAGCCGTCACCCCGGTCGGTGTCCTCCACCAGCTCGAAGCCGAGGGCGTCGGTGTAGAAGCCGATGGCCTCGTCGTAGTCGCGGACGACCAGAGTGACCAGAGCGATGTGGGACATGGGATTCCTCACGAGACGGAAACGGAAGGGAGGCCGCCGGGCCCGTAGCGGGACAATATCCGCCATGGACACCACCCACCTCACCGGGCTGACGGCCCGTGCCCACCGGCTCGCCCTGGCCGGACACCGCCGCATCCTCGGAATCGCCGGCCCGCCAGGCGCCGGGAAGTCCACCCTGGCGGAGCGGCTCGTCGACACGCTGGGACCGCTCGCCGTCCTCGTACCGATGGACGGCTTCCACCTCGCCCAGTCCGAACTGGAACGGCTCGGCAGGGCGGAGCGCAAGGGCGCGCCCGACACCTTCGACGCCGCCGGGTACGCCGCCCTGCTCCGGCGGCTGCGCACACCGGAACCCGGAACCGTCGTGTACGCCCCAGCCTTCGACCGGTCCCTGGAGGAGCCGGTCGCGGGCGCCGTCCCCGTACCGCCGGACGTACCGCTCGTCGTCACCGAGGGCAACTACCTGCTGCACGGGGAGGGGCCCTGGGCGCCGGTGCGCGGGCTGCTCGACGAGGCGTGGTTCCTGGAGCTCGACGACGAGGTCCGCGTCCGCAGGCTCGTCGACCGGCATGTGCGCTTCGGCAGGCCGAGGCAGCACGCGGAGCGCTGGGTGGCCCGTTCCGACGAGGCCAACGCGCGGCTCGTCGCCGCCGGCCGCGACCGCGCCGACCTGGTCGTACGGCTGGGTTACGGCACACCGTCCTGACGGCTCGCCTCCGCGTCCCGGGGCGGGCAGGATGCAGGGAGCCGTCACGCCCGCCAGGAGGTCCCGCATGTCCAGTCCGAACCAGCCCGTGCCGTTCACCGCAGACGACTACCGGGCCCGGATGACACGGGCCGCCGAGAGCGCCGCCGCCGCGGGACT
The DNA here is from genome assembly GCF_042672475.1 of Streptomyces sp. NPDC127177. Taxonomy (NCBI): domain Bacteria; kingdom Bacillati; phylum Actinomycetota; class Actinomycetes; order Kitasatosporales; family Streptomycetaceae; genus Streptomyces; species Streptomyces sp. NPDC127177. Next base: position 69,836 of record NZ_JBHXUW010000037.1, on the reverse strand, counting down.
GGCCGGGGTGCTGGTCGCTCCGGGCCCCGACATGGTCCACCTGACCGGGTACCAGCCCCCCGCGGCCACCGAACGCCTCACCCTCCTCGTCCTGGCGGCCGGCCAGGACCCGGTCCTGGTCGTGCCGGCCCTGGAGGCCCCGGACGCCGAGAAGGCCGTCGGCGCTCCCGCCCTGACCCTGCGGGACTGGACGGACGGCAAGAACCCGTATGCCGTCACCGCTCCACTGCTCGACGCGAAGGGCAGGTTCGCGATCAGCGACAACGCCTGGGCACTGCATCTGCTCAGCCTCCAGCAGCACCTGCCCGGCACCTCCTACGCCTCCCTCACCGACGCGCTGCCGATGCTGCGGGCCGTGAAGGACGCCCATGAGCTGGACCGGCTCGCCGCGGCCGGGGCCGCCGCCGACGCCGCGTACGAGGAGATCCTGAAGGTCCGGTTCTCCGGCCGCAGGGAGACCGATGTCGCGGCCGACCTGGCCGGGCTGCTCACCGGGTTCGGGCACTCCCAGGTCGACTTCACCGTGGTCGGCTCCGGACCCAACGGCGCCAACCCGCACCACGAGGCGGGCGACCGCACCATCGAGCGCGGCGACATGGTCGTCCTGGACTTCGGCGGACTCAAGCACGGCTACGGCTCCGACACCTCCCGCACGGTCCATGTCGGCGAACCCACCGCCGAGGAACAGCGGGTCCACGACATCGTGCGCGAGGCCCAGGAGGCGGGCTGCGGGGCGGTGCGGCCGGGTGTCGCCTGCCAGGAGGTCGACCGGGCCGCCCGCGCCGTCATCACCGGGTTCGGCTACGGGGAGCGCTTCATCCACCGCACCGGCCACGGAATCGGTGTCACCACCCATGAGCCCCCGTACATGATCGAGGGCGAGGAGCAGCCGCTCGTCCCCGGCATGTGCTTCTCCGTGGAGCCCGGCATCTATCTGCCGGGCCGGTTCGGCGTCCGGATCGAGGACATCGTGACGGTCACCGAGGACGGCGGGCGGCGTCTCAACACCACCGCCCGCGAGCTGGCGATCGTCGAGTAGCGCCTCAGCCGTCGGCCAGCACCACGCACGACTCGGCCGGCAGGTGCAGCGTGCCGTCCGCGCCGGGCGCCTCGACCGGCTGCCAGGCGGCCAGCACCCTGCCCCCGCCACCGCGGTGCCGGCCGCCGCCCAGCGGGATCGTGGCGGGCTTCTCGTCGAGGTTGACCGCGATCCGCAGATCGCCACGGCGGAAGGCGAGCCAGCGGGCCTCCTCGTCGTACGCGGGTTTCACCGTCGCCAGATCCGGGTCGCAGAGATCGGGCATGGCGCGGCGCAGCGCGATGAGTTCGCGGTACCAGGCGTGCAGCCGGCTGTGCGGCTCCCGCCGCGGTTCGCTCCAGTCCAGGCAGGAACGGTCCCGGGTGGCCGGGTCCTGCGGGTCCGGGATGTCCTCCTCCGCCCAGCCGTGCGCCCCGAACTCCCGTCGCCTGCCGGTGCGCACCGCCTCGGCGAGCTCCGGGTCGGTGTGGTCGGTGAAGAACTGCCAGGGCGTACGTGCGCCCCACTCCTCGCCCATGAACAGCATCGGTGTGAACGGCCCGGTCAGCACGAGCGCCGCCGCGCAGGCCAGCAGCCCGGGGGAGAGGGAGGTGGCGAGCCGGTCGCCGAGCGCCCGGTTGCCGATCTGGTCGTGGGTCTGGGCGTAGCCGACGAAGCGGTGGGCGGCGGAGCGTGTGACGTCGACGGGGCGGCCGTGCGTGCGGCCGCGGAAGGCGGAGTATGTGCCGTTGTGGAAGAAGGCGCTCGTCACGGTCTTGGCGAGCGCGGCCAGCGGGGCGACGGCGAAGTCCGCGTAGTAGCCCTGGGCCTCGCCGGTCAGGGCGGTGTGCAGACAGTGGTGGAAGTCGTCGTTCCACTGCGCGTGCAGACCGGTGCCGCCCGACTCGCGGGGCGTCGTCGTACGCGGATCGCACAGGTCGGACTCCGCGATCAGCGGGAGCGGGCGGCCCAGTTCGGCGGAGAGCGCGTCGGTCGCCGCGGACAGTTCCTCCAGATAGGTCAGCGCACGGGTGTCGGCCAGGGCGTGGACCGCGTCGAGGCGCAGACCGTCCAGGCGGTAGTCGCGCAGCCAGGCGAGCGCGCTGCCCAGCAGGAAGGCCCGCACCTCGTCCGAGCCGGGGGCGTCCAGATTGACCGCGGCGCCCCACGGAGTGTGGTGCGTCTCGGTGAAGTACGGGCCGAAGGCGGGGAGGTGGTTGCCGGAGGGGCCCAGGTGGTTGTGGACGACGTCCAGGACGACGGCGAGACCGAGCCCGTGCGCCGTGTCGACAAAGCGCTTCAGTCCTTCGGGACCGCCGTACGGTTCGTGGACGGCCCACAGCGACACCCCCTCGTACCCCCAGCCGTTGACGCCGGGGAAGGGGCAGACCGGCATCAGCGAGACATGGGTGATGCCCAGCTCGGCGAGGTGCCCGAGCCGCGCGGCCGCCGCGTCGAAGGTGCCCTCGGTGGTGTACGTACCGACGTGCAGCTCGTACAGGACGGCTCCCGGCAGCCCGCGTCCCTCCCAGTCGCTGCGCCATGTGTACGCCGAGTGGTCGACGACGGCGCTCTCGCCGTCCGGCCCGTCCGGCTGGCGGCGCGAGCGGGGGTCGGGGCGCACCTGGCCGCCGTCGAGCACGAAGCCGTAGCGGTCGCCGTCCGCCGCCGGGGCCTCGGCCGTCCACCAGCCCGTCCGCAGGGGATCGCGCTCCATGGACCGCAGTTCACCCGCCAGCCGCAGACCGGCCGATTCCGCGTCCGGTGCCCATACGTCGAACTGCATGCAGCGCTCCTCGTCTCGTCGTCCCGGCCCATGGTCGGCAGAAGTCGCGATCACCGGCCCACGACACTGGATCGAGCCCGTTACTGACCATTAAGGTCTGGTCCTGATCACTGCCCTGTCAGGTTCTGCCATACGCACTCCCCTTTACGGCTGTGGAGGCCGAGATGACCGTGCCGCCGTTCCCTCCCGGTTTCCTCTGGGGAGCCTCCGCCTCCGCCTTCCAGACCGAGGGCGCCGCCGACACCGAGGGCAAGGGGCCATCCGGCTGGGACGCGTTCGCCGCGCAGCCCGGACGGATCAAGGACGGCACCGACACCGGTCGCGGCACCGGCTTCCACCAGCACTACCGCGAGGACGTCGCCCTGCTGGCGGGCCTCGGCGCCGACGCCTTCCGGTTCTCGGTGAGCTGGCCGCGCGTCGTCCCCGGCGGCAGCGGACCCGTCAACCCGCGGGGCCTCGACTTCTACGACCGCCTCGTCGACGAACTCTGCGCCCGCGGCATCACCCCGGCCCCGACCCTCTACCACTGGGACACCCCGCTCCCGCTGGACGAGGCGGGCGGCTGGCTCGACCGGGACACGGCCTACCGCTTCGCCGAGTACGCGGGCATCGTCGCCGAGCGCCTCGCCGACCGCGTGCCCATGTGGATCACCATGAACGAGCCCGCCGAAGTGACCATGCTCGGCTACGCACTCGGCGAGCACGCCCCCGGCCGCACCCTCCTCTTCGACGCGCTGCCCGCCGCCCACCACCAACTCCTCGCCCACGGCCTGGCCGTACGCGCCCTGCGCGCCGCCGGGGCGGGCAACATCGGCATCGCCGTCTCGCACTCCCCGGTCTGGACCGCGGGGGAGTCCGACGAGGACCGCTTCGCCGCCGGGCTGTACGACACGCTCACCAACCGGCTCTTCGCCGACCCGCTGCTCACCGGCCGCTACCCCGACGAGAACTTCGCCGCACTGATGCCGGGGCCGGTCGATGACGACCTGCGGACCATCTCCGCCCCGCTCGACTGGTACGGGGTGAACTACTACAACCCCACGCTCGTCGGCGCTCCCAGGGCCGACGCACTCGACACCTTCGCCGGCTTCGGGATGCCGGCCGGACTGCCCTTCGGGATACGCGAGATCGAGGGCTACGAGAAGACCGACTTCGGCTGGCCGGTCGTCCCGGACGGACTGCGCGAGACGCTCGTCGGGCTGCGGGACCTCTACGGGGACCGGCTCCCGCCGCTGTACATCACCGAGAACGGCTGCGCCGTCGACGAACCCACAGCCGACACCCGCCGGATCGACTTCCTCGACGGCCACCTCGGGGCGCTGCGGGAGGCCATCGACGCGGGCGTCGACGTACGCGGCTACTTCACCTGGTCGCTCACCGACAACATCGAGTGGACCGAGGGCGCCAGCAAGCGCTTCGGGCTGGTCCACATCGACTACGAGACCCTGCGCCGCACCCCGAAGGCCTCGTACGCGTGGTACCGCGACATGATCAGGGAACAGAAGCGGGGGAGCGTGGACAGTCCTTAGACGCGGGCCGAGGCGAGGACCCGTGCCAGCACGCGGCGCCCCGCCCGGCCCCAGGTCGGCTGGCCGCCGGGCAGACCGCGGTCGAAGGCCCGGCCGACGGAGATCATCATGAGTGCCGTCTGCAGGGCCCAGCCCCGGGCGCGGCGCACCGTGGCACCGTCGGTCACACCGCACGCGTCGAAGAAGGCGGCGTCCGCGCCCTGCGGCAGCAGTTTCCAGGCGGCGGACAGATCGATGGCCGGGTCCCCGGAGCAGAGGTCACCGAAGTCGACGATGCCGGAGATCGCGCCGTCCGTCACGACGGCGTTGGCGGGGTGCAGGTCGCTGTGCAGCCAGAGCGCCGGGCCGGTCCACAGCGGCGCGGCGACCGCCTCGTCCCACACCCGCCGGATGTCCGGCACATCGTCCGTGTCGAGCGCGCCGGCCACGTCGGCGAGCTGGTTCACGAAGCCGTCCGTGAGGCCGGCCAGGGGGACGCCGCGACCCGGGTCCCTGGGCGCGTCCGCGGGCGCCGGGCCGTGCAGGGCGCGCAGGAACCCGGCGAGGTTCGTCACCGCCCGGCCGACGTCCGTGATCTCGGCGTCGTCCGCCGGCCGGCCGGGTACCCAGCTCACGATGGTCCACGGCCGGGGGAAGAGGTCACCGGGCTCGCAGAGGAACCGGGGCGTCGGCACCGGCAGCGGCAGACGCTCGGCGAGCCCGGGGAGCCAGCGGAACTCCTTGCGCAGCAGGCCGGGCGCGCGTTCGGTCATCGGCAGCCGCACGGCCAGCTCGTCCCCGAGCCGCCAGAGCTGGTTGTCCCAGCCGGATGCGACCGGGCGGACCTCCAGACCGGCCAGGTGCGGATGCCGGTCACGGACCAGAGCACGCACGAAACGCTCGTCGACGGCGGCTCGTTCCATGCGCTCCTCCAAGCGATCGGGCCCGGCGATCACGCCCAGGGTAGGACAGCCCGCGCCGGCTCCTCAGTCCCACACCATGTCGAAGGAGCGCTCGAAGTTGACGTACCCCAGACGCTCGAAGGACTTCGCCATCGGCACGTTGCCGACATCGGTCGCGGCCCGGATCCGCTCCACCCCGTCCTGCCGGGCCAGCACCCGGGTGCCCTCCGCCAGGATTTCGTCGATGTAGCCGTGACCGCGCTGCCCGGGCAGCACACCGATGTACGCGATGATCGGGTTGTAGCTGTTGCGGGCCGGGATGACGAAGCCGACCGGTGCGCCGCCGGGGAGTTCGGCGATGCGCCACCACTCCCGCGGGGTGCGGTAGTTGGCCAGCTCCTCGTCGTAGTGCTTCGCCGCGGCCCGGGACGCCGAAAGGCCGGAGGCCAGGTCCTGTTGGCCGTGGGCGTCGAGGGTGCCCTCCATCACCGGGGTCATCAGCGCGAGGAGGTCCTCGCGGCCGGTCACCGGGCGGAAGCGCAGCCGGCCGCTGTCGGCGGGCACCGGGGTACCCGCGCGCCACTCCAGGCGCAGCCGCTCGACCAGCAACCGGGCGCCGGTGCGCTCCATGACCCGGATCCTGGCCTCGACGGCATCGCGGACCGCCGGGTCCTCGCGCCAGTCGGGCGGTACGTAACGCCCGTACTCGGGCCGGGGGCCACCGGCCGGCACGACCGCCGCGCTCGCCGCCTCCAGCAGCCGCAGCCCCACCTCACCGCGCTCGGGTTCGGGCAGCGTGTCGTCGAGGTCGAAGAAGTCGAGGAGGAGCGGCGCCCTGCCGTCCACGCTCCACCACGCGATCCGCGCCACCACCCGCTCGCCCCGCAGGGCCACCCACATCCATTCGGGGCGCCGGCGGCCGGAGGCGAGGTCGTCCGCCAGTTCGGGGTCGAGGACGTAGGACAGTTGCCGGAAGAGTCCCAGCTCCTGCGGGCCGGTGAGCGGACGGACGGTCGGTTCGAGTGGCGCAACGGGCACAAAGTCTCCTGAGGGGTACGCGCCCGCACCCGGCGGTCGCCGGGGCGGCACGGCGGCAGACAGTAGCAACGTCGCTCTCCGGGCGCCCCCGGATTATCCGGTGAGGGGGGCCGGGACGGGTGGCCCGCGCAGGTCAGGAACGTGGAAAGAGCGGCCGTTCTGGACACCTTGGGCCGATCGGCCCGACAATTGGCTCCGTGACGTCCTCCTTCGAGTCCCACACGTATCCCGCGCGGCTGTCCGACGCCCAGCGCGACCGTGTTCTCGGTGTGCTCAGAGAAGGGGCGGCGCAGGGAAAGCTCTCGCACGACACCTTCATGCGGCGCATGGAGCTGGCCCTGACCGCGAACCGCTCCGAGCAACTGGAGGCGCTCACCGCCGACCTGGACAGCGGAGGCCGCTGGTCGCGGCGGCTGATCCGGGCCGTGGGCGGGGTCTCCCGCTTCCCGGAACGGGTGCGCAGGGCCTGGCGGGCCGAACGGCTGCCCAAGCTGCTGCTGCCCGCGCCCGGCCCGCACCCCCTGCGCATCGGCCGGGACCCGGGCAACGGGCTGCGCCTCAGCCACGAGACCGTCTCCCGCATGCACGCCGAACTCACCGTGCACGACGGCCGGTGGCTGCTGCGCGACCTCGGCTCGACCAACGGCACCTGCGTCAACGGGCAGCGTGTCGTCGGAACGGTCTCGGTGCGTGAGGGCGACCAGGTGAGCTTCGGCCGGATGGCCTTCCGGCTCTCCGTACCCACGCCCGGGCCACCGGCATAGCGACGCCGCTCCGGCCCGGCCCCGCTGTGGGGCGCGGCGTCACCCGGACGGCCGCGCGCCGACTGCGGCCGGCCCGTGCGGGTGATCCCCTGAGTGGGACCGCGCCGCCCACCGGCGCACCGACCACGCGGGGGTACGGATGCAGCCCGACGCCCCCGGAGACATACCCGCCCCGGCGCCCCTGCCCGACCAGCGCGCCGCCGCCCCGGCCCGGTACCGCCGGACGGCCCGCCCCGGTGGCCCGAGCCTCCTCGCCCCCGGCGCGGGCCGCGACCCCCACCGGCTCTACCGGGTGCTGCGCGAGAGGTATCCGCTCAGCTACGACGCCCCGCTGGGCGCCTGGCTGATCAGCCGGTACGACGACGTGGTCACCGCCCTCACCGGCCCGGCCTTCGCCGGCTTCCCGCACGACGGGGCACCCCGCGGCGGGCCCGCGCCCCTAGGCCTCTGCCACGGCAACGCCCGCTGCCTGCCCCGTGACCGGTACGCCGTGGTGACCGGCTCCGTGCCCCGGCACACGGCCGAGCGCGTCGAGCGGACCGCGTACGTACTGGCCCGGCGCATCGCCGGACGCCGGCAGGCCGACCTGGTCGAGGAGTTCTGCCGCTGGCTGCCCGCCGGCACGGGCCCCCTCCGGCCCGGCGACGGCGGCCACCCGCACGCCGACGAAGGGCCCTGCACCCGGCACACCGGCCTGCGCGAGACGGCGCTCGCCTCGTTCCTGGCCAACGTGCTGGACGACCCCGACCTGCTGGCGGCCCTGCGCGTCGAACCGGCACTCGCCGGCCGGGCCTGGGCGGAGTCGCTGCGCCGTGACCCGCCCGTCCAGGTCGTGCTGCGGCGCACCCTCACCGACGTCACCCTCAGCGGCGGCACCCTGCCCGCACGGGCCGCCGTCGCCTGCCTGGTCGGCGCGGCGGGCCGCGATCCGGAACGGTTCGCCGCACCCGACCTGTTCGACCCCTTCCGCCGCGACCAGGACCGCGCCACCACCGGGCCGGCGGGCTGCCCGGCCGTGGTGCTCGGACGGCTGGAGGCCGAACAGGGGCTGCGTGCCCTGCTGGACGCGATGCCCCGGCTCCGCTGGGCCGACGGATTCAGGCCCGCCGCCACCGGCCTGCTCACCCGCGGCCCGCGATCCCTACTGGTAAGGCCCTAGCCCTTCACGAGCAGCGCCACCGGCCGCTCCGCGAACAGTTCGGCGGCCGCCACCTTGCCGCCGCGGAACTCCCGCCCCGGCGTCAGCAGATCCCGCCACACCCCGTCGTCCGGCAGCGCCAGCTCCGTCCCGCGCCAGCCGCCCTCCTGCTCCAGCCGCAGCGACAGCCGGGTCACCGCGGTGACGGCCTCGCCGGAGCGGCAGAAGGCCAGACAGTGCCCGGCCGCCGGGCCGGAGGCCGGCAGCGGGGTGTACGTACCCGACTCGCCGAACACCCCCGGGCGCTCACGCCGCAGCCGCAGCGCCGCCACCGTCAGCGCCTCCTTCTCCGAGGCGGCCGCGTCGGCGGCGGGACGCGCGAACGGCCGCCGGTTGTCCGGGTCGACCAGCGCCAGGTACTCGCGCTCGGTGCCCTGGTAGAGATCCGGCACCCCCGGCATCGTCAGATGCACCAGCGCCGCGCCGAGCACATTGGCCCGCACATAGGGGGCGAGACCGGCGGCGAACCGCTCCAGGAGCGCCCGCACCGGGCCGGCCGTGGCGGCCGGACCGGCGGCCACGAAGTCGGTCATCACCCGCTCGTACAGCGGATCGGGTTCGGTCCAGGTGGTGAAGAGCCCGGACTCCCGTTCGGCCTTCAGCAGCGCCGGCCCCAGCCGGGCCGCCTGCTCACCGGCCGGCAGTCCCACACAGCCGAACGCCGTCTGCCACGCCTGCCAGGCCAGCTCCGGAGCGGGGGCGGCCGGAGCCGTCCGGGCCAGCTCCGTCACCAGTCGCGACCACTGCCGCGGGCACTGCGAGAGCACCGCGACGGCGGCCCGGACATCGGCGCTGCGCTTGGTGTCGTGCGTGGTCAGCGCCGTGCCGGTGGCCGGCCAGTCCCGTGCCAGCCGGGTGCAGAAGGCGTGGAAGTCCTCCGCCGCCACCGCCGGTCCGCCCGGATCGCCGCCCACCTCGTTGGCCGAGAGCAGCGGCACGTACCGGTAGTACGCGGTGTCCTCGACCGACTTGGCCCGCAGCGCGGACGCCGTCTGGGCGAACCGGGCGCAGAACGCCGCCCGGTCGTCCCCGGCGCCGAGCCGGCCCAGCGCCAGTTCCCGCACCACGTCGACGGCCGACGCCTCCTCCCGCACGGCGAACACCGCCTTGGCGTCGCTCACCGCGACCGCGTCGAGCATCGCCCCGGCCGAATCCGTGCGGGGGCCGCCCGCTGTCGCGTACGGGCGGTAGACCGGCACCCGGACCAGCAGTTCGCGCACCGCGGTGTGCAGCGCCCACGGGGCGTGGTCGCGCAGTGCGGGGTCCGCGGCGCAGATGCGTGACGCCAGCCGGGTCAGCAGCCCGGTCTCGGCGGCCAGCTCATGGCTGACGACGTGGTGCGCGGCCCGGCGTACGGTCGCCGCCCACTGGCCGCCCCCGTCGTCGGCAGGGGAGGCGAACTCCCGGTAGTGGCCGAGCAGTTCCGCGGCGCCCAGCGGGTCGACGAAGAGCCCGTCGATCCGGTGCAGCGCGTCGTATCCGGTCGTGCCGGCCACGGCCCAGCCGGCCGGCAGCGGCTCGGGGCCGGTGAGGATCTTCTCCACCACCGTCCAGACGCTGCCGCTCGCCCCGGCGAGCCGTTCCAGGTACGCGGCCGGGTCGGCGAGTCCGTCCGGGTGGTCGATCCGCAGGCCGTCGACGGTCCCGTCCCGGACCAGTTCGAGGATCTTGGCATGGGTGGCGGCGAAGACCTCCGGGTCCTCCACCCGCAGCCCGATCAGCTCCGAGATGGTGAAGAACCGCCGGTAGTTCAGCTCGGTCCGGGCCAGCCGCCACCAGCCGAGCCGGTAGTGCTGGGCGTCCAGCAGATCGGGCAGACCGAGGCCCGCGGTGCCGGCGCGCAGCGGGAACTCCTGCTCACCGTGGCGCAGCACCTCGCCCTCGACCCGGAACCCGTCCAGTTCGTCGCCGAGCGGGCCGCCGAGCACGGGCAGCAGGATCTTTCCGCCGCCAGCCGCCCAGTCGATGTCGAACCAGCGGGCGTAGGGGGAGTCGGGGCCCTCGCGCAGGACCTCCCACAGCGCGTGGTTGTGCCGGGGGTCGGCCGCCATGTGGTTGGGCACGATGTCCAGGACGATCCCGAGCCCGTGCTCCCGCGCGGTGCGGGCGAGCCGCCGCAGCCCTTCCTCGCCGCCCAGCTCGGCGCGTACCCGGCCGTGGTCGACGACGTCGTAGCCGTGCCGTGAGCCCGGCACCGCTTCGAGGACCGGGGACAGATGCAGATGGGAGATGCCGAGCGTGGCGAGGTACGGCACGGCGTCCTCGGCGGCCGAGAACGGGAAGTCCGGCTGGAGCTGGAGCCGGTACGTGGCGGAAGGCGTCATGAGGACGTTCGTACCCCGATCGGGGCCGCCTGTGTCACCCCGTCACGCACAAAACCTCCGCCGGCGGCGGGGTACACCGCGCTTCCCTAAGCGGGCCGCTGGAGCACCGCCATGCTCCGCCCCACCAGCGTCACCCGATCGCCGCCCGTCACCTTCGGCCCGGCGCCGGTCAGCACCCCGACCGGGCGCGCGGTGTCGACGACCACATGCCACTGCCTGCCGTGGTTTACCGGCACGGCGAACTCCAGCGTCTCGGCGCTGGCGTTGAACATCAGCAGGAAGGAGTCGTCGGAGATCCGTTCGCCGCGCGGTCCCGGCTCCGAGATGGCGTGCCCGTTCAGGAAGACCGTCAGGGCCTTGGCGTGCGCGGCCTGCCAGTCCCGCTGGGTCATCTCATCGCCCTCGGGTGTGAACCAGGCGATGTCCGAGAGCTCGTCGTGCGTGCCCTCCACCGGCCGGCCGTGGAAGAACCGGCGGCGCCGGAAGACCGGATGGTCGCGGCGCAGCCACACCATCGCCCTGGTGAACTCCAGCAGGCTGCTGCCGAGCCCTTCGCCGCCCTGCTGGTCCGCCTCCCGGCCCTCGTCCGTCGCGGCCTCGGCCGGGTCGGGCCAGTGCACCCAGGACAGCTCGCTGTCCTGGCAGTAGCCGTTGTTGTTGCCCAGCTGGGTGCGGCCGAACTCGTCGCCGTGGCTGAGCATCGGCACCCCCTGCGACAGCATCAGCGTGGCGATGAAGTTACGCATCTGCCGCTCGCGCAGCTCCAGCACCTCGGGCCGGTCCGTCTCGCCCTCCACGCCGCAGTTCCAGGACCGGTTGTGGCTCTCGCCGTCCCGGTTTCCCTCGCCGTTGGCGTCGTTGTGCTTGTCGTTGTACGAGACCAGGTCGTGCAGGGTGAAGCCGTCGTGGCAGGTGGCGAAGTTGATCGAGGCGAGCGGACGCCGGCCGTCGTCCTGGTACAGGTCCGATGACCCGGTCAGCCGCCCGGCGAACTCGGCCAGGGTCCTGGGCTCACCGCGCCACAGGTCCCGCACCGTGTCCCGGTACTTCCCGTTCCACTCCGTCCACAGCGGCGGGAAGTTCCCCACCTGGTAGCCGCCCTCGCCCACGTCCCACGGCTCCGCGATCAGCTTGACCTGGCTGACCACCGGGTCCTGCTGCACCAGGTCGAAGAACGACGACAGCCGGTCCACCTCGTGGAACTGACGGGCCAGCGTCGCCGCCAGATCGAAGCGGAAGCCGTCCACGTGCATCTCGGTCACCCAGTACCGCAGCGAGTCCATGATCAGCTGGAGCACGTGCGGGGAGCGCATCAGCAGGGAGTTCCCGGTCCCCGTGGTGTCCATGTAGTACCGCTGGTCCTCGGCGAGGCGGTAGTACGAGGCGTTGTCCAGGCCCCGGAAGGAGAGCGTCGGCCCCAGATGGTTGCCCTCGGCCGTGTGGTTGTACACCACGTCGAGGATCACCTCGATGCCCGCCTGGTGCAGCGCCCGTACGGCCTGTTTGAACTCGAGCACCTGCTCGCCCCGGTCGCCCCAGGAGGCGTAGGCGTTGTGCGGGGCGAAGAAACCGATGGTGTTGTAGCCCCAGTAGTTGGCGAGCCCCGCGTCCGCCAGCCGGTGGTCCTGGACGAACTGGTGCACCGGCATTAACTCGATCGCCGTGACGCCGAGCTCCGTCAGATGGGCGATGACCTCGGGATGGGCCAGCCCCGCGTAGGTGCCGCGCAGTTCCTTGGGCAGCCCCGGATGGAGCATCGTCAGACCCTTCACATGGGCCTCGTAGATCACCGTGCGGTGGTAGTCCGTACGGGGCCGCCGGTCGTCGCCCCAGTCGAAGTACGGGTTGACCACGACCGACGTCATGGTGTGCGGCGCCGAGTCGAGGTCGTTGCGCGCGTCGGGCCGCCCGAAGGGATAGCCGTACACCGCCTCGCCCCACTGGATCTGCCCGGCGACGGCCCGCGCGTACGGGTCGAGGAGCAGCTTCGCGGAGTTGCAGCGGGCGCCGTGCTGCGGTTCGTACGGCCCGTGGACCCGGAACCCGTACCGCTGACCGGGCATCACCCCGGGCAGATAGGCGTGGCGGACGAAGGCGTCGGTCTCCCTCAGCTCCACCGCCGTCTCGGAGCCGTCGTCGTGCAGCAGGCACAACTCGATTCGGTGGGCGGCCTCCGAGAAGACCGCGAAGTTGGTCCCGGCGCCGTCGTACGTGGCACCGAGGGGGTACGCCTGTCCCGGCCAGACCTGCATAGATTTCGACTCTTCCACTCTGATGCGGTTGCCTGGGGAATGCGGGCTCCCTGGCAGATCTTCCCCGAAAGACCGTCCCTTACCTAGGACGTCGCCCGGTCCGGTCAACATCGGGCCCCTCCGTGTCGCCCGGAACCGGAATCCGGCGGCCCCATCCGGCCGGCTGTCCGGTATGCGGCTTGCGGTGGGATGTTTAATCACTATGAATCCGCTCACTACGGCAGATCTCGTCTCACGGAACAGGCATGTCCCGCTGGGGAGTTGAGTGAGGAGCCTGTGCATCCGGCTGCACCGGCTCCCGCTCCCGGAGTACCCTTCCTTGATCGTTGGTGGGGGAGTGGAAGGCGGTGTGCGGGTGAGCTCGGGAGGGTTCGAGCTGCCCCCAGGTGACGCTGGTCACGAGGGGGATTCCACCGCTGTGCCGCCCGGGGCGGTCTCACTCGCTCAGCCCCTGGAGATCGGCGCCGAACTGGACTGGGGAGCGGACGCCTGGAGCGAGGTGCGCACCCGTGCACAGCGGGCCGGGCGCGCCTACATCTGGCTCAATCTCGTGGAGCAGCGGCTGCGCGCCGTCGTCGCCGCGGTGCTCCGGCCCATCTACGAGCCGGTCCACGGCGAGGACTGGGTGGTGGCCGCGGCCGGGCCCGCCGGGCAGGAGTGGGTGCAGCGCGCCGTCGCCGTGCGGGAGGTCTCCCGCCGCAAGGGCTATCTGCTGGACCCGGCCGACGACAACGTCCTGAGTTTCCTCACGCTGCCGCAGTTGCGTGAGCTGATGGTCCAGCACTGGCCCTGCTTCGAGCCCTACTTCGACGACCGCCGTGATGTCGAGCTGGCCCTCGACGAGCTGGAGGTCGCGCGCAACGTGGTCTCCCGCAACCGCGCGCTCAACGAGGCGGTGCTCGCCCAGGCCGAGCGGGCCTCCGCGCGGCTGCTGGAGATCCTCGGCAGCGGCGCCGCGGTCCCGTCAGCCGACCGGCTGCCCGTCGACGCCGTGGAGGAGCTCGTCGGCGACCGGTACGCGGACGTGGTCTCCGTCCACTCCGACCGGGTGCGGCTCCAGCGCCAGCTGCCCGCCGAGGACCTCTTCGGGGGTGCCCGCCGGCTGGACGCGATCGGGATCGGCCTCAATCTGCTGGTGCAGAACTTCTCCGGCCGCCGGCTGATCCGGCTGGCCGAGTCGGGCTGCCGGATCCGGCTGCTCTTCATCAACCCCGCCAGCAGCGCGGTCAAGCGCCGCGAACGCGAGCTGGGCCTGAAGAAGGGCGAGCTGAGCCGGTCGGTGGAGATGAACATCCTCCACATGCGCCGGGTCCGCTCCAAGCTCCGCGACCCGGGCGCCTTCGAGATCCACGTCTTCGACGAGACTCCGCGCTTCACCGCCTACCTGGTGGACGGCGACGGGGCGGACGCGGTGGGTGTCGTCCAGACGTATCTGCGCCGGGCCCGCGGCATGGAGGCGCCCGTCCTGGTGCTCCGGGGCGGTGGGCGTGCGGTGGTCCGGGCCGGGCAGGACAGCGAGCACGGGCTGTTCGAGACGTACCGCGAGGAGTTCGAGTCCGTCTGGACGGACTCCCGGCCCGTCTCCTGAGGGGCCGTCCGCCGGCGTTGTCAGTGGCCCGTGCGAGGGTGGTCGTCACCTGGGGGAAGCACCACGAAGGAGGTACGGGATGAGCTGGCACCGGCATGCGCTGGTCGGCTTCGGCCTGGAGACGACGGGTACCACATCGCCGCGGGCCCGGATCATCACGGCCGCGGCCGTCCGTGCCGACGGCGACCGGGTGAGCCCGAGGGCCGCGTGATGGGCTGGATGAGTGGGCCGTTGCTGGCCTTCGACCTGGAGACCACGGGCACCGACGTGGAGGTCGATCGCATCGTCACGGCGGCGGTCGTGCGACTGGACCCGGACGGGGCGGTCGCGGAGGAACGGACGTGGCTGCTCGATCCCGGAGTGGCCATACCCGAGCAGGCGTCGGCGATTCACGGCATCTCGACGGAACATGCCCGCACGTTCGGGGTATCGGCCGCCTCGGGGATCGAGGAGATCGCGCAGGCCGTCGCGGACGGGCTGCGCGGGGGGACGCCGCTGGTGGTGATGAACGCGCGCTACGACCTGTCGCTGCTCGACCGGGAGTGCCGGCGCTACGAGGTCGATTCGATCAGCGACCGGCTGGGCGGCGCGCCTTCGCCCGTCATCGATCCGTTGGTGATCGACAAGCATGTGGACAAGTACCGGAAGGGCAAGCGGGCCCTCCACGCGCTGTGCGCCCACTACGGGGTGTCGCTCGAAGACGCGCACGACGCGCGGGCGGATGCCGTGGCCGCCGCCCGGGTGGTGCGGCGCATGGGGGAGAAGCACCAGCCCGTCGGGTCGATGCCGTTGGCGGATCTGCACGACCTCCAGGTGCGTGCGGCGGCCGAGCAGTCGGTCTCCTTGCAGGCCTATCTTCGGCGCACCGCGGATCCGGCGGCGGTCGTCGAGCCGGCCTGGCCGCTCATTCCCCGGCAGCGATGAGGGCGCTGGTCCCGCTGGGGGAGGCGGCCGTGGGCCCGGCCTGACCACCCCCGTACTCCGGCCGGTGCCACGCCGCGGAAGGGCGGGTGGGGAGGCGGGAGCTTCGCTCCCGGCCCTGCCCCGAGCCACGCCTCAGAAGGGATACCACCGCACCCCCGCGTCCCCGTCCCGCAGGGACGCCACCCGGCGGCGGAACTCCGCGAGCGCCTTCGGGTTGGCCGGGGCGTGCTGCGCGACCCACGCGCAGCTCGCCGTCTCCCGCGCTCCGCGCAGCACCGCGCAGCCGTCCCACTCCCGTACGTCCCACCCGTACGCCGAGGTGAACGCGTCATAGGCGTCGGCTGCCAGCCCGTACCGGTCGCGGGACAGGGCCAGCACCACCAGATCGTGTTCGCGCAGATCCGTCGAGAAGGTCTCCAGGTCCACCAGGACCGGCCCGTCGGGGCCGACGTGGACATTGCGCGGGAGCGCGTCGCCGTGGATCGGGCCCGGGGTCAGACGCGGTGTCAGTGCGGCGGCGGCCGTCGCGAACCCGTCACGGCGCTCGCGCAGATACGCGGCGTCGGCCGGGTCGATCGCCTCACCCGCCAGGCGCAGCCAGCGCTCGACGCCGCCCAGCAGCTCCCGGCGGGGGAGGGGGAGGCCTTCCGGGGCCGGGGTCGAGTGCACCGCGCGGAGCAGCGGCGCCAGATCCCGCGGCTCGGCGGGCCGCACCGCGTCGGGGAGCCGGTGCCACACCGTCACCGGGTGGCCCTCGACCAGCCGGGCGGCGGGCTCCGCGGCCCGTACCGCGGGCACCCCGGACGCGGCGAGCCACTGCGCCACGGCCACCTCGCGCTCGGCGCGGACCCGCAGCTCCGGACTGCCCACCGCGTCCCGGCCGACCTTGACCACCAGGTCGCCCGCGGCGAACACCGCGTTCTCGCCCAGCGCGAGCAGCTCCGCGTCGCCGGGGTGTCCGGCAGCGGTCAGTACCTCGCGCGCTCGCATCTCGTTCATGGATCCGATTTTCGCATCTGTGCAGGTTGCCTTGACGAACCGACGGCGCCTCAGCACGATAACGGAGGCCACCTGAGCGGCCGGAGCGGTATCAAGCCGGTCGAATGACGCAAAGGGGGCTCATCCATGACATTGGCGAGTGCAACCGTGCAGCCCGGACGGCACGGCCCGCCCGGCGGCCCGCGCGGCAAGGGCTCCGCGGGGGTCAACAGGAACGCGGGTTCCTGGTTCCTGGTGCTGCCCGCCCTCATCCCGATCCTGGTCCTCAGCGTCGGACCGCTGCTCTACGGCATCGCCCTGGCCTTCACCGACGCGCAGTCGGGCCGCACGAGGTCCACCCAGTGGACGGGGCTGCTGAACTTCCAGGACCTGCTCCACGACGGCCTGTTCTGGGACTCGTTCCGGATCGGCCTGGTGTGGGCGGTAGGTGTCACCGTCCCGCAGTTCGTGCTCGCTCTCGGCCTGGCGCTGCTGCTCAACGAGAACCTGCGGATGCGGTGGCTGGCGCGGGCGCTGGCGATCATCCCGTGGGCGATGCCCGAGGTCGTCGTCGGCATCATGTGGCGGCTCGTCTACACCCCGGACGCCGGGATCCTCAACGAGACCATCCGCGATCTTGGGCTCGGTGACGGCCGTGACTGGCTGACCGGCCTCGCCACCGCGCTGCCCGCGGTCGTCCTCGTCGGGGTCTGGGCCGGGATGCCGCAGACCACGGTGGCACTGCTGGCCGGTCTGCAGAACACCCCGGGCGAACTCCACGAGGCGGCCGCCCTGGACGGCGCCGGTGCCTGGCGCCGCTTCCGTACCGTCACCTGGCCCGCGCTCAGGCCCGTCGCCCTCGCCATCACCGCGCTCAACTTCATCTGGAACTTCAACTCCTTCGCCCTGGTCTACGTGCTGACCAACGGCGGTCCCGGTGGCCGTACCCGGCTCCCGATGCTCTTCGCGTACGAAGAGGCCTTCCGGTACGGGCAGTTCGGCTACGCCGCGGCGATGGGCTGTGTGATGGTCGCGGTGATCTCCGTGCTCCTGGCCGTGTACCTCGTGGGGCGGCTGAGGGGAGGCGAGGACCGATGAGCCCGCGTACCCGCAGGTCCGTGCGGGCCGGACAGTACGTAGCGCTGCTGTGCTACCTGGTCTTCCTGGCGTTTCCGTTCCTCTGGCTGATCTCGACCGCCTTCAAACCGGCACCCGAACTGGGTTCCCTGCACCCCACCTGGATCCCCCACCACCCGACGCTCGACAACTTCCGGGCCGCCTTCGACGAACAGCCGCTGCTGCGGGCCGCCGCCAACTCGCTGATCGCCGCCGTCTCGGCCGGGATCATCGCCGTCGTCATCGCCACCCCGATGGCCTATGTGATGGCCCGCCACCGCTCGCGGCTCTCCACGGCCGCGACCGGCTGGGTCGTCGTCAGTCAGGCGTTCCCGTTCGTCCTGCTGATCATTCCGCTCTTCCTGGTCCTCAAGCATCTCCATCTGATCAACACGCTGTGGGGGCTGATCATGGTGTACGTCGTCTGGTCGCTGCCGTTCGCGCTGTGGATGCTGGTCGGATACGTACGGGCGGTGCCGCCCGAACTGGAGGAGGCGGCGGCCGTCGACGGCGCGAGCCGGCTGCGGACGCTCGTCTCGGTCACCGCCCCGCTGCTGGCCCCCGGGATCGTGGCCACCTCCCTCTTCGCCTTCATCACCGCCTGGAACGAGTTCTTCTTCGCGCTCGTCCTGCTCAAGACACCGGAGAAGCAGACCTTGCCGGTCGTACTGACGCACTTCCTCGGCGCGGAGGGCGCGAGCGATCTGGGCCCGCTGGCCGCCGCCGCGTTCCTCGCCACCCTTCCCTCGCTCGTCCTCTTCGCGTTCATCCAGCGGCGGATCACGGGCGGCATGCTGGCCGGGGCGGTGAAGAGCTGATGGGCCGAGCGGTGCGCACGGCAGCCGCGGCGGCCACCGCGCTGGCCCTGCTGCTCACCGGCTGCGGCGGGGGAGGCGGCCGGACGGACGGCACGGTCAGGCTCCGCTTCCAGTCGCTGGCCTGGCAGAAGGAGTCCGTCGACGCCAACAGGCAACTGGTGGAGGAGTGGAACGCGAGCCATCCCGACGTCCAGGTCCAGTACGTCCAGGGCAGCTGGGACAGCGTCCACGACCAGCTCCTCACCTCGTTCGAGGGGGACGAGGCGCCCGACGTCATCCATGACGCGTCCGACGACCTCGCGGACTTCGCCTACGGCGGCTACCTCGCCGACCTGCGCACCCTGCTGCCGGACCGGCTCACCCAGGACATCCCGCAGCGGAGCTGGAGCACCAGCACCTTCGACGGCGGTGTCTACGGCGTGCCGTTCCTCCAGGAACCCCGCGTCCTGATCGCCAACACCAAAATCCTGAAGGCCTCGGGGGTCCGCGTCCCGACCCCGGAGAGGCCCTGGAGCTGGCCGGAGTTCCGGCGGATCACCAAGGAGCTGACGGGCAAGGGCCGTTACGGGATCGCCTGGCCGCTCAAGGAGCCGGTCTCCGTCACCCTCAACCTGGGCCTCTCGGCAGGCGGCGAGCTGTTCCACCGGGGCGCCGACGGAAAGGTCACGCTCGCCATGGACGAGGGCGACCTCGTCGTCCCCGGCACCATCCACGACCAGGTGGACACCGACCACAGCGCCGCGCGCACGGCCCTCGGCATGGGCGGCGGCGACACCCTTCCGGGCCTCTTCGGCGGCAAGTACGCGATGGTGCCGCTGGGCTTCTCCTACCGTCAGCAGGTGGTCGAGCAGGCGCCGAAGGGCTTCGAGTGGTCGGTGCTGCCCGCCCCGGCGGGCAGCGGAGGTCTGGCCCAGGGGGTGAGCCCGCAGACCCTGTCCGTCGCCGAGGACAGTCCGCACAAGAAGGAGGCGGCGGAGTTCATCGACTTCCTGCTGCGGCCGGCGAACATGGTGCGGCTGGCCAAGGGGGACTGGATGCTGCCGACCGGCAGGAAGGCCCTGGCGGATCCCTCGCTGCACACAGCCGACCGGGGCTGGGCAACCGGCGTGGCCCTCGCGGGCGCACTGCGTTCAGCGCCGGCCCAGTCCGTGCGCGGCTACCCCGAGTGGAAGGACAAGGTCGCCACCCCCGCGTTCCAGGAGTACTACAGCGGCGCGATCGGCGTGGCCGAGCTGAGGAAGCGTCTGGTCGATGACGGGAACCGGGTGCTGGCCCGGTATCAGCGCTGAAGCACCTGCGGCCGGCCGGCCCCCGTCGCCACCGCCACCGCCACCGCCTCGTGCGCGAACGCTGAAGCGGGGGAAAGCGAACGCGAATGCGGAGGAAAAGAGGAGGAGGGGGTGGAATCAAGCCTTCTCCTCGTGCTGTCCGCGGAGTCGGCGGAGGGGTGCCCGGCCCGTGCGGGGTGGAAGCGCCCCCGGTAGGGAGGGTGCGCGCCTCTCACATGTAACGGGCGTGAGGGGGTATGTGCCCGACTTGCGGAGCACTGGCCGGTTTCTTATTACGAAACCTTGTTGAGTAAGTCACAGGCGTATGAAGGTCTTGATCTGAGCGCGTCAATGGGCGAGGGTTTCGAGCCAGCCCCCGGAGATCTTCCGGCCGAGGGCCAATCCCCCCACAAAAGAATGACGAGGAGATCCCTCTTCATGGCAATTCACAAGCGCGCACGCCGCTTCAAGCTCACCGCCGCCATCACCGCAGTCGCCGCCGCAGCCGGAGTCACCCTGCTGGGCAGCCCCATGGCCGGAGCGGCGCCCGCCCCCGCGATGGGCAAGATCTACGGTGCCGACGCGGCAACGGCCGTGTCCGGCAGCTACATAGTGATGCTGGACCACAAGGCCGACAAGTCGAAGCTGGCCAAGGAGTACGGCGGCAAGCTCAAGCGCAACTACAGCTCGGCCATCAACGGCTTCTCCGCCAGCGGCCTTTCGCAGACCGAGGCCAAGCGGCTCGCCGCCGACCCGGCCGTCTCCAAGGTCGTCCAGAACAAGAAGTTCCACGTCGACGCCACCCAGGACAACCCGCCGTCCTGGGGCCTGGACCGCATCGACCAGACCGAGACCGCCGGCGACAAGGCGTACAACTACCCGGACAGCGCGGGCGAGGGCGTGACCGCGTACGTCATCGACACCGGTGTCCGCATCACGCACGAGGAGTTCGAGGGCCGGGCCAGCTACGGCTACGACGCCGTGGACGACGACGACACCGCCGACGACGGCTACGGTCACGGCACCCACGTGGCCGGCACCATCGCCGGTGCGACGTACGGCGTCGCCAAGAAGGCCAAGATAGTCGCCGTCCGGGTACTCGACGACTCGGGCTCGGGCACCACCGAGCAGGTCGTCGCCGGCATCGACTGGGTCACCGAGAACCACGAGGGCCCGTCCGTCGCCAACATGAGCCTCGGCGGCGGCGTGGACGAGGCGCTCGACGCGGCGGTCCAGAAGTCCATCGCCTCCGGAGTCACCTACGGGGTGGCCGCGGGCAACGAGTCGGGCGACGCGAGCGAGAGCTCCCCGGCGCGCGTCCCGGAGGCCATCACGGTCGCCTCGTCCACGGTCGACGACGAGCAGTCGTCGTTCTCCAACTACGGCTCGCTCGTGGACATCTACGCCCCGGGTTCGGACATCACCTCGGCGTGGAACGACAGCGACACCGGCTCGGACACCATCTCCGGTACGTCCATGGCGACTCCGCACGTCGTCGGTGCCGCCGCCCTCTACCTGGCGGGCCACCCGGACGCCACCCCGGAGGAGGTCTCCACGGCACTGACCGACGGAGCCACCCCGGACGCCATCAGCAACGCCACCCAGGGCACGGCGAACAAGCTGCTGAAGGTCGTTGAGTAACAGCACCACTTCCTGAACCGGCGGCCACCGCGCCCTCCCCCACGGGGCGCGGCGGCCGCACGGCCCGGGACGGCCGTCCTATGGTGTGCCCATGACGATGTACGCGGCGCTGCTGCGCGGGATCAACGTGAGCGGCCACCGGAAGATCCCGATGGCCGAACTCCGCGCCCTGCTCACCGGACTGGGCCACGGCGACGTCCGTACCCATCTGCAGAGCGGCAACGCGGTCTTCAGCAGCGAGTCGGACGACGAGAACGCGCTCGCCGCTGAGCTGGAGCGGGCCATCGCGGAGCGGTTCGGCTTCGACGTCCCGTGTCTGGTCCGGGACGGGGGTTACCTCGCGGCCGTGGTGGCAGCCTGCCCGTTCCCCGTCGCCGAGCTCCAGCCCAAGGAGCTCCACATCACCTATTTCGACCAGCGGGTCGACGAAGCACGATTCGCCCCCCTGGACGCTGCGGCCTTCCTCCCCGAGGAGTTCCGGCTCGGCGAACGCGCCCTCTATCTCCACGCCCCCGGCGGGCTGGGCGGCTCCAAGCTCGCCGCCGCGCTCTCCCGCCCCTCCCTCGTCAAGGGCCTCGTCGCCACCTCGCGCAACTGGAACACCGCCACCAGACTCGCGGAGATGACCGGGGGCGACGCGTGAGCGAGCCGACACCGGGCGTGGCCGCGGCGGTCGAGGGTGAACTCCGCCTCCTGGACCCGGTGGTGCGGGCCTCCACCGAACTCCTCGTCCAGGTCCTGCACCCCGAGTTCCACGAGGTGGACACCGACGGCCGCCACTGGAACCGGGACATGGCCATCACCTCGCTGATCACCGGCGGCGGCTCACGCCCCGGGCAGCTCACCGCCTCACGGATGCACGGCACCCAGCTCGCCGGCGAACTCGTCCACGTGACCTTCGACACCGAGGCCAGGGGCATGCGCGCCCACCGCAGTTCGCTCTGGCGGCTCACCGGGGCGGGATGGCAGCTCTACTACCACCAGGCCACCCCCTTCGTCACCGCTCCGGCGGCCGACGCGTGAGCCCCCGGGTCAGCGGCGTCCGCCCCGCTGGGCCCGCGCCGTCCACCGGCCGTCCGTGCGCGCGATCCGTACCGGATGACCGAAGCAGTCGCTGACCCGGTCCGTGGTCAGCACCTCGTCCGCCGGCCCCGATGCCACGCACCGGCCGGCACGCAGCAGCATGGCGTGCGTGGTGGAGGCGGGCAGCTCCTCGAGATGGTGCGTGACCAGCACCGTCGCAAGCTCCGGGTTCTCCTCCCGCAGCACGTCCAGGCTGTCCAGCAACTGCTCCCTGGCGGCCAGGTCCAGCCCGGTGGCCGGCTCGTCGAGCAGCAGCAGCCGGGGCTGTGGCATCAGGGCGCGGGCGATGAGCGTACGGCCCCGCTCGCCCTGCGACAGCGACGGCCAGCGTGACGTCTCCTTGCCGCCCATGCCCAGCATCTTCAGCAGCCGCTCCGCCCGCTCCCGCTGCTCCGGCCCCGCCGACCAGCGAGGCACCGGCTCCACCGAGTTGGTCAGACCCGTCAGGGCCACCTCGCGCACCGTCAGCGGGGAGCGCAGCGGATGGCGCGGATCGACATGCCCGAGCAGCGTGCGAAGCTCCCGCAGATCGACCCGCCCGATGGTGCGGCCCAGTACCTCGACCGAGCCGCTGGTGGGATGCCTGATCGCGCCCAGCAGCCCGAGCAGGGTGCTCTTGCCCGCGCCGTTGGCGCCGAGCAGCGCCCAGTGCTCCCCGCCGCGCACGGTCATCGAGACCGAGTCGAGCAGCACCTTGCCGTCCCGGACGAGAGTGACGCCGTCGGCCCTGATCACCGGAACCGGGGCGGTGGGGGACGGCGTGGCGAGGGCGGCTGTGGTGGTCACGTGCGGGTACTCCTTCATGCGGATGCGAGGGCCTCCAGGAGGCTCATGTCCTCGGTCGACAGCAGGATCTCCCGGGCCCCGAGGTTCTCCGCGAGATGCACGGGCGAACCGGTGCCGGGAGTCGGGCAGAGCACGGGGGGCGGTGCAGCGGCCAGGCGAGGGCGATCTGCCCGCGGGTGGCACCGTGGCGTTCCGCGACCCCGGCGAGCGCCGCGGCGTCCTCGCCGGTGAGAGCGCCGTTCGCCGGCGGGAACCAGGGGAGGAGGGCGAGGCCGTGGGTCTCGCACACCTTGAGTACCGCGTCCGACGAACGGTCCAGGAGATTGAAGCGGTTCTGCACCGAGACGATCCCGGTCAGGGAGAGCGCCTGCTCCAGCTGTTCGGCGGTAAGGGTGTCCAGGCCGATGTACCGGATCCTACCCTCCTGCCGCAGCGCATCCAGAGCGCCCAGCTGCTCGGCCATCGGCACCAGCGGATCCAGCCGGTGCGGCTGGTAGAGGTCGGTCCGGTCCGTCCGCAGCCGGCGCAGGCTCGCCTCGCACATCGCCCGCAGCTGTTCCGGTCGCCCCGCGATGTGCCAGGCGCCGTCACCTGTCCGTTGTCCGTACGACGCCGCCCTTGGTCGCGATCACCAGATCGTCGCGGTACGGGTGCAGGGCCTCGGCGACCAGTTCCTCGGCCACCTCCGGGCCGTAGTTGTCGGCGGTGTCGATCAGGGTCATGGAACAGTAGTCTGGATGGCGGATACAACTTCCGGCCCGGGGCGCCGGCTCCGCCACCACGGCGATGCCGTCGGCCCGGGCCGCGGCCGTGCGGAGGAGCGGGATGCGCTACGTCATCGTGGGAGCGGGCGCCGTCGGCGGCGCCATCGGCGGACGGCTGGCCGAGGCCGGCCACTCCGTGGTGCTGGTGGCGCGCGGGGCCCACTACGAGGCACTGCGCACCGGCGGGCTCCGGCTCGCCACCCCCGACGGCGCCCGCATCCACGACCTCCCCGTCGTCGACGGGCCCGAGGCCCTCGCCCTGGCCCCGGACGACGTACTCGTACTCGCCGTCAAGACGCAGGACAGTGTCGCCGCGCTCGACGCCTGGAGCATCCGGCCGGTGGCGGGCGGCGGCACGGCGGGGGAGCGGCTGCCGCTGATCTGCGCGCAGAACGGCGTGGAGAGCGAACGCCTCGCGCTGCGCCGCTTCGACCGCGTGTACGGCATGTGCGTCTGGCTGCCCGCCACCTTCGTGGAGCCCGGCCGGGTCTCCGCGGCAGGCGCCCCGCTCACCGGCATCCTGCACCTGGGCCGCTACCCGACGGGCACCGACGACACCGCCCGGCGGATCTCCGCCGACCTGGAGGGCGCCAAGCTCCTCGCCCCGGTGGTGGCGGACGTGATGCGCTGGAAGTACGGCAAGCTCCTCTCCAACCTCGCCAACGCCATCGAGGCGGCCACCGGCCCGCTCGCCGGCGACGACGCCGTCGCACTGTTCGAGCGGGCGCTGGCCGAGGGGCGGGCCGTGCTCGCGGCGGCCGGGATCGAGGCCGTCGGCCGGCAGGAACAGGCCGAGGTGCGCGGCGACCGGATCCGCTTCGAACCCTTCGACGGCTCCCCGCGCGGTGGCGGCTCCTCCTGGCAGAGCCTCAGCCGCGGCACCGGCACGATCGAGGCCGACTACCTCAACGGCGAGATCACGCTGCTCGGCCGGGTCCACGGCGTACCCACCCCGGTCAACGACGTACTGCGCCGGATCGCGAACGACTGCGCCCGCGAGCGCCGGGAGCCGGGCTCGATGTCCGTCGCCGAGCTGACCGCACGGGTCGACGCGGCCTGCTGAGAGCCGCTGTCGCCTTTCTTCAATACCCCGGGCACGCGCCGGTCCTAGCGTGCTGTGCATGAAGACCGAGCACGCCCATATGACCGAATGCGCCGCCGAGGCGGCCCGCGTGGCCCGCGCCGTCCGCGCGGCACGGCTCGACAGCCCAGACACCCCCTGCGCCGGCTGGGACCTCCGCGCGCTCATCAACCACTGGGTGCTCTACACCTCGCACGGCATGGAGCACCGCGCCCTGCGCACGGAGCTGCCCGAGGAACTCGTCGCCCGTGACTTCACAGCGGACCCCGACTGGGCCGAGCGATACGCGGCGCAGCTGGACCGTGCCGTCGCCGCCTGGTCGGACCAGGCCGCCTGGGAGGGCGCCATCGGGGAAGGCGAGGCGGCGTCCCCGGCCGCGGACACCGCCGCGATGCTCGTCGAGGAGACGGCCCTGCACGGCTGGGACGTGGCGCGGGCCACCGGCCAGGAGTTCCGGCTCTCCGACGGGGCGGCCGGCTACGTCCTGCGCACCGTGGAGAGGACCGCCGAGCTCTACCGGCGGTACGAGGGCTTCGCCGCCGAGATCACCATCGGCGAGGAGGCCTCCGGATTCGAACGGGCGCTGGCCCTGAGCGGACGCGATCCGCGGTGGACCGCCGGGTGAAAGTGGCCCAGCCCGGACGCTGTTGAATGGCCCGCGGGAGTGCGCCAACGGCTGGCTACGCTCATGCCATGACCACTCACCGCAGCCCGGCACCGGGCAGGCCCGTCGTCGACTTCTACTCCGACCCGGCCTGCCCGTTCGCCTGGATCACCTCCCGCTGGATGCTGGAGGTGGAGCAACAGCGCGACATCGAACTCCGCTTCCACGTGATGAGCCTCTACCTGCACAACACCGGCAACGAACTCCCCGACTGGTACCGCACCCTGGTCGACAAGTCGATCGGACCGGTGCGCGTCGCCGCGGCCGCGGCCGGACAACACGGTCAGGCGATCCTGCGCGACCTGTACACCGCCTTCGGCACCCGCATCCACCAGGAGAAGAACGAGGACTTCGACGAGGTGATCGCCCAGTCCCTGGCCGAGGTGGGCCTGCCCGCCGAGCTTGCCGCCGCCGCGCACACGGACACGTACGACGAGGCGGTGCGGCGCAGCCATGACGCGGGCAAGGACCCGGCGGCGGACGGATACGTGGGCACGCCCACCATCCATGTCGACGGGACCGTCTGGTTCGGTCCGGTGCTGCGGGCGGTGCCGCGCGGTGAGGCGGCGGCGCGGCTGTTCGACAGCTTCCGGGTGCTCGCCGGCTACGAGGACTTCTTCGAGCTCAAGCGCACCCGGACCGGCAGCCTCGACGTCGGCTGAGCGCGGGCCCGCAACTACGCGCTGAGCGACGCCATGCGGTCGGCAGGCACCCGGGCCTCGTCGTACCGGCCCAGCAGCAGCCGTGCCAGCTCCGGGGAAGGGCCCAGCACCCCTGCCAGGACATCCGCACGGGCCTCGGCCGCCCCCGCCGCGATGCGGTCAGGGAGGCGGCCGGGCGCGATCACGTAGGGGGCCACCGCGACCCGGCGGACACCCTCGGCCCGCAGGGCCCGTACCGCGTCCTCGGTACGGGGATGGGATGCGGAGGCGAACGCAGGCCGCACGGAACACCAACCGGTGCGCCGCAGCTCCCGCGCGATTTCAGCGATCACTGCGATCGCCTCCGGGTCTGTGGAGCCCGCCGAGGCCAGGACGAGCCCGGTCGACGCCCTGTCGCCGGGGCGCACCCCGGCCTCGCGCAGCCGCCGCTCCAGGGCGGAGTTGAGCAGCGGGGACGGGCCGAGCACCTCGGCCTGCCGAACCCTCAGCCGCGGCAGCCTGCCCCGCGCCTCACGCAGCACCGCCGGGATGTCGGACTTGGCGTGGAAGGCCCGGGTGAGCAGCAGCGGAAGCGCCACCACATCGCCCACATCCTGCGCGGCCAGCCGTTCCAGGACCCGCGGCACCGACGGCGCGTTGAAGTCCAGGAACCCGGTCTCCACCCGCAGTCCGGGCCGCAGCGCCCGCACCCGCGCGGTGAGCGCGTGCACGGTCGCGGCGTGCCGCGGATCGCGGCTGCCGTGGGCGATGACGAGAAGGACCGGAGCAGTCATGGCAGTGGCTCAGTTCTTGACGAGGAGACCGCGGCTGCGCAGCACCCACCGCTCCAGGGGACTGAAGATGAGCAGATCGATCGCGATGCCGACGATCAGGATCAGGAAGATGGCGAGGAAGACCATCGACATGCTGCTGGTCTCCCGGCCCTGCTCCAGCAACTGCCCGAGACCGACGCCGAGATCGGGCGAGGAGGCGATGATCTCGGCGGCCATCAGCGAGCGCCACGAGAACGCCCAGCCCTGCTTCAGCCCCGCGAGATAGCCGGGCAGGGATGCCGGGAGGACGATGTGCCAGGTGCCGCGCAGCCCGGTGGCGCCGAGCGTCTTGCCGGCCCGCAGGTGCAGCGGCGGGATCTGGTCGACACCGGCGACGAGCCCGTTGGCGATCGACGGGACGGCGCCGAGCAGGATCACCGCGTACATCATCCTGTCGTCCAGCCCCAGCCAGATGACCGCGGGCGGCACCCACGCCACCGACGGCAGCGACTGGAGCCCCGAGAGCACCGGGCCGATCGCCGCGCGCACCACCTTGACCCGCGAGACCAGCAGCCCGAGCGGGGTGCCGATGACGAGGGCGAGGAGGAAGCCGAGCAGGCCGCGCGAGACGCTGGTCCAGATGTAGCCGAGCAGGGTGCCCTGCGCCCAGGCGTTGGACACCTCGTCCCAGACGTGGGACGGCGCCGGCAGTTTGTAGTCGTCGGTGACCTTCGCCCAGATCAGGATCTGCCAGACGATGAGCACCAGCGCGACCGCCACCACCGGAGGCAGCACCTTCTGCACCAGCACCTGGCGCACCGGGGTCCGGCTGACCCGTACCGCGTCGAGGGCGTCGAGCCCCGCTTCGAGGCCGGCCAGCTCCTGGGCGGCGGCCTCGGGGGCGCCGTCCTCGGCCTTGCTGCCCTTGGCGGTGGTCTCAGTGCTGGCCATGTCGGCGGATCTCCCCACGCAGTTCTTCGGTGATCTCGACGGAGAGTTCCGCCACGGCGGTGTCCTCGATGCGGCGCGGCTGCTCGATGTCGACCGTCCACTCCCGGGCGATCCGGCCGGGCCGCGACGAGAGCAGGACGACCCGCTCGGCGAGCCGGACCGCCTCCCGCACGTTGTGGGTGACGAAGAGGACCGACACGTTCGTCTCGCGCCAGATCCGGGTCAGCTCGTCGTGCAGCACATCACGGGTGATGGCGTCGAGGGCGGCGAACGGCTCGTCCATCAGCAGCAGTTGGCTGTCCTGGGCGAGCGCGCGGGCCATCGCCACCCGCTGGCGCATACCGCCCGACAGCTCGTGCACCCGCTTGCCGTACGCCCCGCCGAGACGGACGAGTTCGAGCAGCCGCTCCGCCTCGGGGCGGCGCTCCGACTTCGGTACACCGCGCAGCCGCAGTGCCAGTTCGATGTTCTTGCCTGCGGTCAGCCACGGGAAGAGGGCGTGCTCCTGGAACATCAGGGCCGGCCGCCCGCCGGGGGTCTCGATGGACCCCGCGGACGGGCGGTCGAGTCCGGCCACCAGATTGAGCAGGGTCGATTTGCCGCACCCGGAAGCTCCCAGAAGGGTGACGAACTCGCCGGGAGCGACATCGAGTGTGATGTCGTCCAGGACGAGCTGCTGCCCCTCCGGTCCACCGAAGGACTTCGAGACGTGGTCGAGACGGGCGGCGTGCCCGACGGCCGTACGGTCCTCGGCCTTGGTGAGCGTGGTCGTGGCCATGGTCGTCACCTCCTGGGAGATCCTGGAACGGTCCGGTGGTTACTTGACGCCGAGACCGGCGTCGGCGACCTCGGGCCTGCCCGCGGCCTTGAGGATCTTGTTCAGCGGCTTCAGGTCGTAGATGCCGTCCAGGTCCGGCTCGTCCAGCAGACCGGCCTTCACCGCGTGCTTGGCCTCGGCGTCGAGCGTGGCGGCCAGCGGGTCGTCGGTGAACTGGATCGACTTCCACGCCGGGTCGATGACGTCGGCCGGCAGTTCCTTGCCGGACAGCTTCTTCAGCGCGGCGTTGGCGGAGTCCTTCGCCTTGTCCGAGTTGGCGTTGATCCACTTGTTGGTGTTGACCGAACCGCGCAGCACCGCCTCGACGACGTCCGGGTGTTCGGTGAGGAACTTCTGCGACACGATGATGTTCGTGATCACGAACTTGTTGTCCGGCCACAGCGTCGACTCGTCCAGGAGCACCTTCGCGCCCTGCTCGACCAGCTTGGACGCGGTCGGCTCGGGGGCCCAGGCACCGTCGATGGAACCGGACTTGTAGGCGTCCGGGGTCACCTTGTTGTCCGTGCGGACCACGGA
This sequence comes from Streptomyces sp. NPDC127177, assembly GCF_042672475.1. Classification (NCBI taxonomy): domain Bacteria; kingdom Bacillati; phylum Actinomycetota; class Actinomycetes; order Kitasatosporales; family Streptomycetaceae; genus Streptomyces; species Streptomyces sp. NPDC127177. Next base: position 40,616 of record NZ_JBHXUW010000037.1, on the reverse strand, counting down.
GACGTCGCCCTTGCCGCTCTGGGCGTCGACCTTCCAGCCCTTCTCGGAGGCCCAGTTGAGGAACGCCACGTCCTGGGTGTTGCCGAGCTGCGGGGTGGCGATCTTCTTGCCCTTGAGGTCGTCCAGGGTCTTGATCTTCTTCGGGTTGACGACCAGCTTCACGCCACCGGAGGCCGAACCGCCGATGATGCGCAGGCTCTTGCCCTTGGACTTGGTGAATCCGTTGATGGAGGGCGAGGGGCCGATGAAGCCGATGTCGATCGAACCGGCGTTGAGCGCCTCTATCTCGGACGGCCCGGCGTTGAACGTCGAGGGCTTGACCTCCGTGGAGCCCAGCTCCTTGGCGATGATGCCTTCCTGGATGCCGACCAGGGCGGTGGCGTGCGTGAGGTTCGGGAAGTACCCGATCTTCACGGTGTCCGCGGAGAGCTTCTTCCCGCCGGCGGAGACGTTCGCCTTCTTGGCGTCGTCGTCCTTCGAGTCGGAGCCGTAGCCGCAGGCGGTGAGCGCCACGGCGAGCAGCGGCAGGGCGGCGGCGGCGGCGATGCTGCGGCGCAGCGTGGTACGGGGGGCAGACACGGGAGGTCTTCCTCTCGGAGGCCCGGTGCTCACGTCCCTCGGAGGTCCGGGGAGGCGGCCGGGAGATCGGCAGGTCTTCGTCTGAACTGGCTTTGCGGGCGGTGCGGGTGGTGCTGCCGGGCGCGCAGGCAGTGCGCGTACGTCATCACGCACATCGCGCGACCCCGCCCTTGCCTCCCCCAACCTCTCGGCTTCGCTCGAGCAGGGGGCACCCCCTTCCGAGGGCGCCGCTGCCGACGCGGCCGCCCTCCTTCGCGAAGGTCGAGAAGACGTCGATGCTCATCAGAAGTCCCATTCGGCGTCGTCGTCCGCCGGAGCCGGTACCTGCGACTCGGCGGCGAACGAGGCGCCCGCCATGCCGGCCGACAGGGTGGTGCCGTCCGCCGGGTCGATCAGCAGGAAGGAACCGGTGCGGCGCGAGTCGGCGTACGCGTCGAGCGCGAGAGGCTCGGCGGTGCGCACCACGACCCGGCCGATGTCGTTGGCGACGAGCTGTCCGGGGGCCGGGTGCTGCGAGAGGTCGTCCAGCGTGAGGCGCGAGGGGATGTCCTTGACGATCGCCTTCACCGTGCGGGTGGTGTGCTTGAGCAGCACCCGCTGTCCCACGGTGAGCGGCTGGTCCGCGACGTGGCAGACGGTCGCCTCCACGTCCTGGGTCACCGCGGGCGCGTCGTCCGCCGGGGCGATCAGATCGCCGCGCGAGACGTCGACGTCGTCGGTCAGCCGGACGGTCACCGACTGGGGGGCCCAGGCGATGTCCACGCTGTCGCCGAGCAGATCGATCCCGGCGATCGTCGACGTACGGCCCGAGGGCAGTACGGTGACGGGCTCGCCGACCCGGAACACACCGGCGGCGATCTGGCCCGCGTAGCCCCGGTAGTCGGGGTTCTCGGCGGTCTGCGGCCGGATGACGTACTGGACGGGGAAGCGGGCGTGGCAGGCGGTGAGGTCGTGGCTGACCGGGACCGTCTCCAGGTGCTCCAGGACGGTCGGGCCGCCGTACCAGTCCATGTTGGCGGACGGCTCCACGACGTTGTCGCCGGCCAGCGCGGAGATCGGGATCGTGGTGATCTCCGGGACGCCGAGGGAGGCCGCGTACGCGGTGAACTCCTCGGCTATGGCGGCGAACACCGGCTCCGCGTAGTCGACCAGGTCCATCTTGTTCACGGCCAGCACCACGTGCGGGACGCGGAGCAGGGCGGCGACGGCGGCGTGCCGGCGGGTCTGCTCGACGACACCGTTGCGCGCGTCGACCAGGACCACGGCCAGCTCGGCCGTGGAGGCACCCGTCACCATGTTGCGGGTGTACTGCACATGGCCCGGGGTGTCGGCGAGGATGAACCGGCGCCGGGTGGTGGCGAAGTAGCGGTAGGCGACATCGATGGTGATGCCCTGCTCGCGCTCGGCCCGCAGCCCGTCGGTCAGCAGCGCCAGGTCAGGCGCCTCCTGGCCACGCTTGCGGGACGCGTCCTCGACCGCCTCCAGCTGGTCGGTGAGTACCGACTTGGAGTCGTGCAGCAGCCGTCCCACGAGGGTGGACTTGCCGTCGTCGACGGACCCCGCGGTGGCGAACCGCAGCAGGGTCGTCGTCGACAGCTGCTCGGCCAGCTGGGTGGGTGTGGTCATGTTAGAAGTACCCCTCGCGCTTACGGTCTTCCATCGCGGCCTCGGACATCTTGTCGTCGGCACGCGTCGCGCCCCGCTCGGTGAGCCGGGAGGCGGCGATCTCGGTGATCACGGCGGCCAGCGTGGTCGCGTCGGAGTCGACGGCGCCGGTGCAGGACATGTCGCCGACCGTGCGGTAGCGCACCTGACGGGTCTCGGTCCGCTCGTGCTCCTTGGGGCCGCCCCAGTCGCCCGCGGTCAGCCACATGCCGGAGCGGCTGAAGACCTCGCGCTCGTGGGCGAAGTAGATGCCCGGGAGCTCGATCCCCTCGCGCTCGATGTACTGCCACACGTCGAGCTCGGTCCAGTTGGAGATCGGGAACACCCGGACGTGCTCACCGGCGGCGTGCCGGCCGTTGTACAGCTGCCACAGCTCGGGACGCTGGCGGCGCGGGTCCCACTGGGAGAACTCGTCGCGCAGCGAGAAGACCCGCTCCTTGGCGCGCGCCTTCTCCTCGTCGCGGCGGCCGCCGCCGAACACCGCGTCGAAGCGGTGCTGCTGGATCGCCTCGGTCAGCGGCACCGTCTGGAGCGGGTTGCGGGTGCCGTCGGGGCGCTCGCGGAGCTTCCCGGCGTCGATGTACTCCTGCACGGACGCGACGTGCAGCCGCAGCCCGTGCTCGGCGACCGTGCGGTCGCGGTACTCCAGGACCTCGGGGAAGTTGTGCCCGGTGTCCACGTGCAGCAGCGTGAACGGCACCGGCGCGGGCGCGAAGGCCTTGAGCGCCAGGTGCAGCATCAGGATCGAGTCCTTGCCGCCGGAGAAGAGGATCACCGGCCGCTCGAACTCTCCCGCCACCTCACGGAAGATGTGCACCGCCTCGGACTCCAGGGAGTCCAGGTGGCTCAGCGCGTACGGATTGCCGGTGCCTTCCGGCACAGTCGCGACGGTGGTCACGCCGCACCCCTCTCGCTCAGCAGCGTGTACAGCTCCGCCGCGGACTCCTGCACGGTCTGCTGGTGCGACTCGATCCGCAGATCCGGCGACTCCGGGGCCTCGTAGGGGTCGTCCACCCCGGTCAGCCCGCTGATCTCGCCCGCCGCCTGCTTGGCGTAAAGCCCCTTGACGTCACGCACCGAGCACACGTCGACCGGAGTGGCGACGTGCACCTCCAGATACGCGGTGCCCTCCGACCGGTGCCGCTTGCGGACGGCGTCCCGGCTGTCCGCGTACGGCGCGATGACCGGGACGAGTACCTTCACGCCGTTGGCGGCCAGCAGTTCGGCGACGAAGCCGATCCGCTGGACGTTGGTGTGCCGGTCCTCGCGGGAGAAGCCGAGGCCCGCGGAGAGGAACTCCCGGATCTCGTCGCCGTCGAGCACCTCCACCTTGTGCCCCTCGCCGCGCAGCCGCCCGGCGAGTTCGTACGCGATGGTGGTCTTGCCCGCGCTCGGCAGACCGGTCAGCCAGATGGTGGCTCCCGTCTCCGTCACGCTCATCGAAGTCTCCTGATCAGTCGTCATCAACCGTGCAGCCCGCACTCGGTCTTGCCGCTCCCGGCCCAGCGGCCGGCGCGCGCGTCCTCGCCCTCCAGCACCCGGCGGGTGCAGGGCGCGCAGCCCACGGAGGCGTAACCGTCCATCAGCAGCGGGTTGGTGAGCACCCCGTGCTCGGCGACGTACGCGTCGACGTCGTCCTGGGTCCAGCGGGCGATCGGCGACACCTTGACCTTCTGCCGCTTCTCGTCCCAGCCGACCACCGGGGTGTTCGCCCGGGTGGGGGACTCGTCGCGGCGCAGGCCGGTCGCCCAGGCCGTGTACGAGGTCAGGCCCTCCTCGAGCGGCTTGACCTTGCGCAGCCCGCAGCAGAGGTCGGGGTCGCGGTCGTGCAGCCTCGGCCCGTACTCGGCGTCCTGCTCGGCGACGGTCTGCCGCGGGGTGAGGGTGATGACGTTGACGTCCATCACCGCTTCCACGGCGTCGCGGGTGCCGATCGTCTCGGGGAAGTGGTAGCCCGTGTCGAGGAAGACCACGTCCACACCGGGCAGCGCCCGGGAGGCGAGGTGGGCGACGACCGCGTCCTCCATCGAGGAGGTGACGCAGAACCGGGGGCCGAAGGTCCGGGTGGCCCAGCCGAGGATCTCCGCCGCCGAGGCGTCCTCCAGCTCGCGGCCGGCCCGCTCGGCCAGCTCCCTGAGCTCCTGCGAAGTCAGCTTGTCGGTCTCCAGAGTGTCCGTCATATGCCGTCCCCTTCAACGTCGTTGCGCTGCAGCCCACGGGCCAGCAGGCCCAGGAACTTCAGCTGGAACGCTCGGTTGCAGGAGGCGCATTCCCAGGCCCCGTGCCCCGTCTCGTGCGGGCGCAGGTCCTCGTCACCGCAGTAGGGGCAGTGGAACGGTGCGGCGCGTTCGCTCATGACAGCGACTCCGCACTGGCCCGTGCCGCCCAGGTCGCGAAGCGCTCGTCGCCCTCGCGCTCCTTCTGGAAGTTGGAGAGGACCCGCTCGACGTAGTCGGGCAGCTCGGCCGAGGTGACCTTCAGACCGCGGACCTTGCGGCCGAAACCGGCCTCCAGGCCCAGTGCGCCGCCCAGGTGCACCTGGTAGCCCTCCACCTGGTTGCCCTCGCCGTCCAGCATCAGCTGGCCCTTGAGGCCGATGTCCGCGGTCTGGATGCGGGCGCAGGCGTTGGGGCAGCCGTTGATGTTGATGGTGAGCGGCTCGTCGAACTCCGGCATGCGGCGCTCCAGTTCGTCGATGAGCGAGGCGCCGCGCGCCTTGGTCTCGACGATCGCCAGCTTGCAGTACTCGATGCCGGTGCAGGCCATCGTGCCGCGGCGGAACGGGGACGGCTTCACCTGGAAGCCGAGCTCCTCGAGTCCCGCCACCAGCGAGTCGACCTGGTCGGGCTCCACGTCGAGGATCAGCATCTTCTGCTCGACGGTGGTGCGCAGCCGGTCCGATCCGTGTGCGGCGGCCAGATCGGCGATCTTGGTGAGGGTGGGGCCGTCCACCCGGCCGACCCGAGGGGCGAAGCCGACGTAGAGGCGGCCGTCCTGCTGCTCGTGGACGCCCACGTGGTCGCGCCAGCGGCTGCTGGGCTGCTCGGGGGCGGGGCCGTCGACCAGCGGCCGCTTCAGGTACTCGTCCTCCAGCACCTGACGGAACCGGGCGGGTCCCCAGTCGGCCATCAGGAACTTCAGCCGGGCACGGGTGCGCAGCCGCCGGTACCCGTAGTCCCGGAAGATCCCGACCACACCGGCCCAGACGTCGGACACCTCGTCCAACGGCACCCAGGCGCCCAGCCGTTCGGCGAGCCGCGGGTTGGTCGAGAGCCCGCCGCCGACCCAGAGGTCGAAGCCGGGGCCGTGCTCGGGGTGCACGACGCCGACGAAGGCGATGTCGTTGATCTCGTGGACCACGTCCTGCACGGGTGAGCCGGAGATCGCGGTCTTGAACTTGCGCGGCAGGTTGGAGAACTCCTTGCTGCCGATGTAGCGGTCGTGGATCTCGTCGACCGCCGGGGTCCCGTCGATGATCTCGTCGGCGGCGATCCCCGCCACCGGGGAGCCGATGATCACGCGGGGGCAGTCGCCGCAGGCCTCCGTCGTGGACAGGCCGACGGCCTCCAGCTTCTCCCAGATGGCCGGTACGTCCTCGATGCGGATCCAGTGCAGCTGGATGTTCTGCCGGTCGGTGACGTCGGCGCTGCCGCGCGCGTACTCGTGCGAGACCTCACCGATCGCCCGCAGCTGCGCCACCGTCAGCCGGCCTCCGTCGATGCGGACCCGGAGCATGAAGTAACGGTCGTCCAGCTCCTCGGGCTCCAGCACGGCGGTCTTGCCGCCGTCGATACCGGGCTTGCGCTGGGTGTACAGCCCCCACCAGCGCATGCGTCCGCGAAGGTCGTTGGGGTCGATCGAGTCGAACCCGCGCTTGGAGTAGACAGTCTCAATGCGCGTCCGCACGTTGAGACTGTCATCGTCCTTCTTGAACTGCTCATTGCCGTTGAGAGGGGTGTAGTGCCCCAGCGCCCACTGACCTTCGCCGCGGTGGCGTCCTGCCTTGCGGCGGGGTGCGGCGGGCGCAGGCTTTTCAGGGGTAGCGGCCATGACAGTACGTCCTTCGGGACTGCAGGAGGGCGGCTCTGAACTGCACACTCGCGGATGGGCGCGGCGGTGCGCAGCGTTTGCAGAGAAAGGGATCGCGGCGGAGCTGGGGAGACTCTCAGCGCGCCGGACAGATGGCGCTGGACATGCGGCCGAGGTCGACGTGGCGTCGACTCACCAAGGCAATTCCAGTTCCAGACATGACGGAAGCGTGTCACGCGGATCTCGGAGCAGTCCACCACTATCCATGATGTGGACGAGACTGTCCCGACAGGCGAGACGATGTGGCGCCCGTCACTGGGTCGACGGACGCCGGGCCGCCCGGAAAACCGGACAACCACGTGTATTTCCTACGGATGGCCCGCTACGGGAGCAGCTCCCGGCCGGAACCCGGCCAGGGGCCGGGTGTGGACGCCCCGGACGCCGGCTCGGTCCGGGTGTCGAAGAGCCGGAAACCGCGGCGCAGATAGTTGTCCATCGCGTGCGGACCGTCGTCGGAGCAGGTGTGCAGCCACACCCGCTTCGTCGGCGGCCGCTCCGGCCAGCGCTCCGCCAGGTCCCAGGCACGGGCCACCCCGTACGACAGCAGATGGCCGCCGATCCGGCGCCCCCGGAACGCCGGGACGAGACCGAAGTACATGATCTCCACTACACCGTCGTCCTGCGGATCCAGCTCGACGTAGCCGGCCGGGGTCCCGTCCGCGTACGCCACCCAGGTCTCCGCCCCGGGCCGCTCCAGGGCCTCCTGCCACTGCGCGTACGTCATCGTCAGCCGGTCCGTCCACCGGATGTCGCCGCCGACCGCCGTGTAGAGGAAGCGGCTGAACTCGGGCAGCGGTACGCCGGACCGGACGATCCTGATGTCCCCTTCCGGCACGGCCGATGGCGACAGATCGGCGGGGGAGGTCTGCTCCAGGGACCAGATGGTCACATCGGAGTCGGTGCCGGTGGTGGGCGCGGGGTTGCTCATGGCTGCCAGAGAACCACGTCCGGCGGCCCCGGCCCAAGCCGGTCCCGGCAGACGGGCACCCCCGGACCTGCGAGAACGCCGCTCAGCCGGTGCCGCGCGCCGCCGTCACCACCGGAGCCTTCGAGCGCGGCAGCAGATCGGCCGGGTGCTCCGGGCGGATGACCTCCACCTCGACGCCCTCCCCGAAGCGGTACGGGCGGTGCGCCAGCACCTCCGCGAGATGGCGCCGCAGCCGGGAGACCTCCGCCCGCACCGTCACCGTCCTGGTCGGATCGCCGAAGATGTCCTCGGCCAGTTCGGAGGCCGTACGCCCCTCGCGGTGCAGCGCCAGCGCGAACAGCAGCTCGGCGTGGCGGGGGGAGAGCCGCTGCGTCCAGGTGCCCACCGGGCTCACCACATTCACCGCGAGGCCGCGCGGCCGGCTCAGATCGAGCACCACCCGGCGCGGCGGGCCGTCCAGCGTGCCGTCCGCCACCTGCACCAGCCAGCCGCCCGGCAGCGGCTCCACCCGGCACATCCCGAGCGAGGGCAGCCACACCCGGCCCGGCTGAAGGGACTTCGGCAGCGGCAGCCGGTCCACCGGCGGCATCCCGGTGACCCCCGCCAGCCAGCCGTGGGCGTCCACGGCCAGTGCCGGCCCGTCCAGCCGGCACAGCATCGGCGCGGCCACCGAGCGCAGCCGGTCGATCGACTCCAGATGCCGGGTCCTGATCTCGCTCTCGGCCAGCCGGGCCACCGAGCCCACCAGGGCGAGCGTCGTCGGATGGAACGTCGACGCCGGACCGCTGATGTCGACGATCCCCATCAGCCGGCCGTCACGCGGATCGCGCACCGGCGCCGCCGCGCACGTCCACCCGTGCAGGCTGCGCACGAAGTGCTCGGCTGAGTGGACCTGCACCGGGGCGCGCGAGGCGAGGGCCGTACCGATCGCGTTGGTGCCGGTGCTCTCCTCGGACCAGGCCGCGCCCTCGGCCAGACAGATGTCGTCGGCCCGGCGCAGCACCCCCGTGTGGCCCTGGCGCCACAGCACCCGGCCGTCCACGTCGGTGACCACCATGATCTGCTGCGAGGCGTCCGCGATGGCCGCCAGACCGTCACCGAGCAGCGGCATCACCTCGCCCAGCGTGGAGCTCCGGCGCCGGTGCTCGATCTCGTCCAGCTCCAGCAGGACACTGTGGGTGGACTGCTCCGGATCGATTCCGCTGCGCAGCACCCGGTTCCACGAGGCCCCGATCTCGGCACGCGGTGCGACCGGCATGCGGTCACCCGCGATCCGCGCCTCACGGGCCCGGTGGACCAGCCGCGTGGCCCGCTCCGATTCCAGGGCAGCCAGCCGCATCACATCGACAGGACCAGTCTCCATGCCGCATCCCCCCAGGGCCTTTCGGAAAGCCGCACCAAGGCCGCAAGCCCCCATCCTGCCGCCACGGGGGTCCTGATGCCGCAACTCCACACAATGGTTGCAACCCTCTGCAACTCTGGCGACGCTCCCCGGACCGTACAAGAGTGGCGTTACACCGGGCGGCGCGGCCTCGGCCTCGCAGCCCGGTGTACAGCATGGGGGGTGGTGCCGTGTCGGCGCAGCACCACCCCCTGTTGCTGCCCCGCCCCCCGGGGCCGGATGTCAGACCTCCACGGGCCGTGCCCTCTCCACGACGGATGCCAGGTCGAGGGTGTGCGGCAGTGTTCCGAACGCCGAGCCCCAGTCCCCGCCGAGCCGTGACGCGCAGAACGCGTCGGAGACCGCCGGCGGAGCCCAGCGCACCAGCAGCGAGCCCTGCAGCACCAGCGCCATCCGCTCCACCAGCCGGCGGGCCCGCGCCTCGATCCCCTGGAGATCGGCGAGATCGGTCAGCAGCTCCTTGATCGCCCGGTCGAGCCGGTGATCGGCGCCGCGCGCCTCGCCGACCTCCTGGAGGAACGCGTTCAACGCCAGCGGCTCCCGTTGCAATGCCCGCAGCACATCGAGTGCCTGTACGTTCCCCGAGCCCTCCCAGATCGAGTTGAGCGGCGCCTCACGCAGCAGCCGGGGCATCCCCGACTCCTCCACGTATCCGTTGCCGCCCAGACACTCCAGCGCCTCGCCCACCATCGGCGTGCACCGCTTCGTCACCCAGTACTTGGCCGTCGGCACCGCGATCCGTAGGAACGCCGACTCACTCTCCGACCCGGAGTCGTACGCGGCCGCCAGCCGCATCGCCAGCACCGTCGCCGCCTCCGACTCCAGAGCCAGATCGGCCAGCACGTTGCGCATCAACGGCTTCTCGACCAGCACCCCGCCGAACGCGCTGCGGTACGTGGCGTGGTGGACCGCCTGCGCCACCGCCTGCCGCATCAGCGCGGCCGAGCCGGTCACGCAGTCCAGCCTGGTCGCCGCCACCATCTCGATGATGGTGCGCACCCCGCGCCCCTCCTCACCGACGCGGCGTGCCCACGTACCGTCGAACTCGACCTCGGCCGAGGCGTTGGACCGGTTGCCCAGCTTGTCCTTGAGGCGCTGGATCGCGAAGGCGTTGCGGGTGCCGTCCGGCAGTACCCGGGGGAGCAGAAAGCACGTCAGACCGCCGGGGGCCTGTGCCAGCACCAGGAACCCGTCGGACATCGGGGCCGAGCAGAACCACTTGTGCCCGGTGAGCAGGTACTCGCCCTCGCCTCCGATCGGTTCGGCCCGCGTCGTGTTCGACCGGATGTCCGTGCCGCCTTGCTTCTCCGTCATCCCCATTCCGAAGAGCACCCCGGGCTTGTCCCGGGCCGGCCGCAGCCCCTCCTCGTACACGTGCGAGGTCAGCAGGGGCTCCCACTCGGCGGCGACCGCGGGATCGGTGCGCAGCGCGGGCACGGCCGCGTGCGTCATCGAGAGCGGGCAGCCGTGGCCCGCCTCGGCCTGCGTCCAGACGAGGAAACCGGCCGCCCGGCGCACATGGCCGCCCGGCCGGTCCCAGGCGTCGGTCAGCCCCGCTGAGACCGCGTGGCCGAGCAGCCGGTGCCAGGCCGGATGGAACTCCACCTCGTCGACACGGTTTCCGTACCGGTCATGGGTGTGCAGCCGGGGCGGGTTCTCGTTCGCCTGCGTACCCCACCCCTGTGCCTGGGCGGATCCGGCGGACCGGCCGAGCCTGACGAGCCCGTCCCGCGCCTCGTCGAGCACCTCCGCCGGGAGGTGCCGGTCCACGGCTTCGCCGAGCGCCCGGTCCGCCGTGAAGACGTCGTAGCCGAGCAGGGGAGGGGGCTGGTTGGACACTGTGTGGTTGGTGGCTGCCATGCCGATACGGTAAGGAGGTGCAGGCAGCAAATGAAACACCCGAGCGGCCACCGGGCCGACTCCACCGGGCCCGAGTGCTCTACCGAAACGTGTCCAAGCGGCAACTGGCCTGGCAGTTGCTCAAGGACACTGTCAACTCGTGCATGGAGTACCGCATCCTGGGACTCGCCGCCGAGGCGGCGTTCTTCACCCTGCTGTCCCTGCCGCCGCTGCTCCTCGGTCTGATCGGCCTGCTCGGCTACGTCGACGCCTGGACGAGCACCACCACGGTCGCCTCCATCGAGCACAACATCCTCGACGCCGCGGGGACCGTGCTCTCGCAGCGGGGCGTCAACGACTTCGCCAAGCCGCTCCTGGAGGACGTCACCACCGGAGCCAGGCCCGATGTCATCTCGATCGGTTTCGCCATCGCGCTCTGGTCCGGCTCGCGCGCGGTCAACGTCTTCATCGACACCATCACCGTCATGTACGGGCTCGACGGCCAGCGCGGCATCGTCAAGACCCGGATGCTCGCCTTCCTGCTGTACGTGGTGGCACTGCTGCTGGGTGCGGTCGTACTGCCGCTCCTGGTGGTCGGCCCCGACCGGGTCGTGGAGTTCATCCCCTGGGGCACCGAGCTCATAAGCGTCCTGTACTGGCCGCTGGTGATCCTGCTGTCGATCGCCTTCCTGACGACGCTCTACCACGTGTCCGTCCCCGTGCGCTCGCCCTGGATCGAGGACACACCGGGCGCGCTGATGGCACTGGCGATCTGGGTCTTCGGCAGCTTCCTGCTCCGGATCTACCTCACCAGCACGGTCGAGGGGCCGACGATCTACGGCTCGCTGGCCGCGCCGATCGCCGTCCTGCTGTGGATCGGTGTCTCCGCGTTCGCGGTCCTGGTCGGCGCCGCGGTCAACGCGGCGATCGACCGGGTGTGGCCCTCGGTGGCGACCGCCGCGGCCCGTGCGGCCAACGACCGGGTGCGCGCGGTCCAGGCGGCGGAGTTCGTGGCCCGCACCCAGGCGGAGAGCCGGGACGCCAGCGCGTACGACGACGGGGACTACGGGGACGACGAGGACAGTCCCTACATGCCGTCCGAGTTCCCGGAGCGGTGGTCGCGGTTCCTGCCGCCCGACGACGTGAAGTCCAGGCTGCAGCCGAGCCGCGAGAAGGAGACGGACAAACCGCACCAGTCAGAGGGGTGAGGAGCGCCGTCAGGGGGCGGCAGGGGAGGGCGGGCTCTGCGGGGCCGGCTCCGGTGCGGGCGGGGCGGGCGTCGAACCCGGCGACCACGACAGCTTGACCGTGAGATGGCCCTCCATCGCGCTCTTCGCGATCACGGCCCCGGCCTCCGTGGTGATCTTCACCCCGAATTCGATCTCCACCCCGTCCGGCTTCAGCGAGCCGTCCCGGAAGACCGAGAGCGCCGATTCGGCCGCCGCCCGGATGCCCTGGAGCGCGTTGTCGAAGGTGCGCCCGGACCGGGCCAGGGAGTTACCGTCCCGCGCGACCAGCTGCGCGCCCGGGACGTGCCGGTCGACCTCCACCGTCACCGTCGCGCCGCTGTCCGTGGTGAACTCCATCAGTGCCGCCATGACCGCCCCCGGGATGCCGATTCCGCCTGCTGTCCGCCGTGCCCGTTCGTGGACGAGACTAGTGGCATGGGCGACCGGTACGAAGAGCGCGCGTCGGCACTGGACGGCGCGAAGGTGTGGACCCTGACCGTGCCGCCGGGCTCGGTCCACCCCGTGCTGCCTGACGGCTGCATGGACCTGCTCTGGATCGGCGGCCGGCTGCTCGTCGCGGGCCCGGACACCCGCACGAAGACCCCGGCCGCGAGCGACGGCGGCAGCTGCGCGGGCATCCGCTTCGCCCCGGGCTCGGCGCCCGCACTGCTCGGTGTGCCGGCGCACGAACTGCGTGACCGCAGCATCGCGCTGGCCGCCCTGTGGCCGGACGCGGAGGTCCGTGAGCTCACCGAGCGGGTGGCCGAGGCCGCCGACCCGGCCGCCGCCCTGGAGGAGATCGCCCTGCACCGGGCGGCCGGCACTACGCCCCCGGACCCGGCGATGCGGTTCGTCGCCGGGCAGCTGGACAGCGGCCTGTCCGTCGCGGACACCGCACGGGCGGCCGGCCTCGGCGCACGCCAGTTGCACCGCCGCTCGCTGACGGCCTTCGGATACGGACCCAAGACGCTCGCCCGGGTGCTGCGGCTGCAGCGCGCGCTGGCTCTCGTACGGTCCGGAACGCCGTACGCGGATGCCGCGCTCGCGGCGGGCTGTGCCGACCAGGCTCACCTCGCCCGGGAGATGCGTGAACTGGCCGGCACCACCCTGACCGGCTACCTCGCCGGTACCTGAGGGCCTCAGGAAGCCGCGGCGAACAGCGACACCGCGCAGCCGTCCGGGTCCAGCACCACCGCGTACCGCTGCCCCCACACGGCGTCCCACGGTTTCAGATGGCCGCGGTACCCGGCACCGGTCAGCTCTCCGTAGACCGAGTCGACCTCCGCCGGGCTGTCGCAGAGGAAGGCGAGCCCGAGGCGCTCCCCGCCGTTCGATCCCGACCACTCGGGATCGAACGAGCGGACGACGTCCTCGGTGTCCCACAGCAGGCGCTGTCCGCCCGGGAGCGTCACTTCGACATGGGGCGCGGATTCCGCGCCGGCGGGGATGTCGATGCCGAGCCGGCGGTAGAAGGCGAGCGATGCGGCCAGATCCGCGGTGGTGATGCCGATCGCGTCGAGTCGTGGAGTCATGGTCCGACCGTAGGCCGGGGCCCCGCCACCGGTCTTGTACGAATCGGTCATGTCCCGCCCGCGCCGGGCACGCGGCCCCGCGGGGCCACGGGCCTGTTCACGCCGTCCCGGCCAGGCCCTCCGCGTCCGTCAGACACTGTTGCGGGGAGGTGCCCGGGTCCGTCAGGGCCAGGCCCAGCGCGGCCCGTTCGGTGACCCAGCGGGTCGGGCGGTGGCGTGGGTCGCCGGTCGTCGCGTGCAGCGCCCGGTGCAGTTCCAGCATCCGGGCAGCGCCGATCCTCTCGCCCCAGGCCAGCGGGCCGACCGGATAGCCGAGACCGGCGGTGACGGCCGCGTCGATGTCGTCGGGGGTAGCCAGGGCACGTTCCGCGATGGACGCCGAAACCGACACGATCGAGGCGAGCAGCCGCTGGGCGACCGAGCCCGCCGTGTCCCGGACCACCGACACCGCGAACGGCTCACCGTCGTCCGCCGCCCGCGCCAGCACCGCGCGGGCGTCCCGCGCGGCCGCCGGTTCCGCCGCCGGTGTCACGGCCAGCACCCGGCGCCGGCCGGCCGCGGGCAGCGGGTCCACACCGAAGGTGCGCCCGGCGGGCAGCCGGTGCGCCCCTACCGCCGAGGCGACGGAGGTGCCCCAGACCGGGACCAGCACCACGGCCTCGGCGGACGGCCCGGAACCGGATTCGACGGTGGCGCCCGCAGCGGTGAGCGCCGCCCGCAGCGCGGCGACGTCCCGGTCATCGGCCGCGCGGGCGAAGACGTGCACCGGCCGGTCCGCGTCGCCGGTGACCGGTGCCTCCGGGGCGCGGGCCGGCGCCTCGGGGCCGTACGCGAACCAGCCGCGTCCGGTCTTGCGGCCGTGCAGTCCGGCCGCCACCCGGTTCGGGGTCAGGTACGAGGGGCGCAGCCGGTCCTCGTAGCGGAACCCCTCCCAGATCGAGTCGATCACCGCGGCGGTCACATCGAGCCCGGTGAGGTCCATCAGCTCGAACGGGCCCATGCGCAGGCCCAGTACGTCCCGTGCGATCCGGTCGATGCCGGCCGGGTCGCTCACCCCCTCCTCCAGCAGTGCGAGCGCCTCGGTCACCAGCCCGCGCCCGGCATGGTTGACGAGGAAGCCGGGGGCGTCGGCGACCGTGACCGCGCGGTGTCCACAGCTCTCCACGAGCGCCGTCAGCCGCGGCGGGATATCGGGACGGGTGGCGGCGCCCGGCACCACCTCGACGATCCGCATCAGCGGGACCGGGTTGAAGAAGTGCAGACCGGCCAGCCGCGCCGGGTCCTTCAGTGCGGCGGCGATCCGGGTGACGGACAGCGAGGAGGTGTTGGTCGCGAACACGGCCGAGGCCGGCAACGCCCGTTCCAGCCGGCCGAAGACCTCCGTCTTGGTGCCGAGGTCCTCCCGTACGGCCTCGATGACCAGCTCGACCTCCGGGCCCTCGGCCCACGGGTCCTCCAACGGGACAAGCCGCCGCACCGCGTCCGCCGCGTCCGTCGTGGACATCCGGCCCTTCTGCACGGCCCGCTCCAGCATGGAGCGTACGAAGCCGACCGCCTCGGCCACCGCCTCCGGCCGTACGTCGCACAGCTCGACGGTGTGTCCGGCGGCGGCCGCCCACTGGGCGATGCCGCGGCCCATGGCTCCGGCTCCGACGATCCTGATACGCATGCGGTTACGGTCCTCTCGAGGTGGTGGACGGACGGGTCGTGCGGCTCAGCGGAGATACACGCGGTCCGGGTCGACATCCTCGCGCAGCAGCCGCAGTTCGTCCTGTGTCGGGGGCGGCACCTCCTCGACCGTGTCCGCGACCCGGAGGTCCCAGCCGGTGGCCGCCCGGACCTGCGCGACGGTGACGCCCGGGTGGACGGCGACGAGCCGCAGCTCCTCACCGACCCCCTCGCGGGCCAGGATGCCCAGTTCGGTGATGACGCGGGTGACACCGGCGCCCAGCGGCCTGATGCCGTCGGCCAGGGCGCGGTCGGGACCGGGAGTGGTGCAGAAGTCGAGCTCGGCGGTGAACGAGCGGGGGTTGTGGCGGCGCATCACCACGAACACCTCATGGGAGTTGGCCATCACCTCGACGCCGCCGCCCGAGCCGGGCAGCCGGACCGAGGGGCTCTCCCAGTCGCCGATGACCGAGGTGTTGAGACTGCCCCAGCGGTCGATCTGCGCGGCGCCGAGGAACCCGACGTCGATGTGGCCGCCCTGGAGCACACAGCCGAAGAGCATGGGCATCGGGATGACCGCCTCGGCGTCCGTGATGAGGACCGCGTCGGCGATGGTCTCCGGCAGGTGCGAGGGGTGGGCTCCGCAGACACCCGACTCGTACACCACCTCGATGTCGGGGGCCACCGTCAGATGGGCCAGTTCGGTGGCGAGCGTCGGCAGACCGATCCCGGCGAACACGGTGCGGCGCGAGGCCAGTTCACGGGCGGCGACGACAGAGAGCAGTTCGGACGAGGTGATGGTGCCCGGTGCGGCGGTGGTCATGACCCGTTCCTTCCCGTGTCCGGTGTGCGGATCCGTACGCGGCGGGGAGGCGCTCACAGCCGCCGCCCGTAGTCGACCGGCTCGCTGAGCGCCTCGCCGACCGCCAGCCCCGCCCAGAACTCCGGGCCGAGCTTCTCGACGTACTCCGCGTGGTCCGCCGTCCCGCGCACCCACTCGTCCAGCCAGTCCTGGAGCCGCTGCGGATCCTTGCTGATGTGCGACCAGGCCCGGTAGAAGGCGTTGTCCCGGTCGTAGTACCCCTGCGCGAACGACGGATGCGCACCGCGCGGGCAGCAGACGACGGCGTCGACGGCGTGGGCGGGGACCAGGGTGCGGTTCGGGTCCGAGCGGACCACCGCCTCGTCCACGATCTCCTCCACGACGACGACCGCCTTCTTCGCCGCGTACACCGCCTCGGCCTGGACGCCGGTCAGCCCCCACATCTGGGTGTTCCCGCCGCGGTCGGCGCGTTGCGCGTGGATGATCGTCACGTCCGGGTTCACGGGCGGCACGACGTAGATCTGCTCCGGTTCGCCGTCCGGGCCCGGGTACGGCGAGGTGACCTTGCGCAGGTCGCTGTTGACGGACGGCAGATCGCTGCCCCCGTAGGAGCGCAGCGGGTAGAACGGCAGCCGCTGGGACCCGGCGAGATAGCGGCAGATCATCCCGTAGTGGCTGTACTCCTCGAAGGCCAGGGGCGCGGGATCGGCGCTCTCCACCCGGCGGCGCAGCTCACCGAGCGAACCGGCGGCGGAGTTGCCGACGAACGAGGAGACCAGGCGCGTCACGCAGCCGGCGGCCAGCATCTGGTCCACCACGATGTCCGCGGTCATCCGCACGACCGTCAGATCGCGGCGGCCCTGCCGGATGATCTCGTGACCCGCGGCCGTCGGGATGAGATGGGTGAAGCCCTCGATGCAGACGGTGTCGCCGTCGTGGACGAAGGAGGCGATCGCCGCCCTCATCGACATCGTCTTGTCTCTCCGGTCGGTCGTGGCCACGGTGCTCCTCTGCCGGTGCGTACGCGTCGCCCTACCGTGTCAGCAGCCATTGATTGCCGTCCAATACCGAATTAGGGTCAGATCAAGACGTTTGATGAATCAATGGCCGCTGGGGAGTGGGTTCGGCATGGAACTGCGCCATCTGTCCGCGTTTCTCGCGGTGGCCGAGGAACTGCACTTCGGCCGGGCCGCCAAGCGGCTCCAGATGGCCCAGCCACCGCTGAGCCAGCAGATCCGGCAGCTGGAGAAGGAACTGGGCGTCCAGCTCTTCGAGCGCAACACCCGCTCGGTGCGGCTCACCAGCGCGGGGGAGTCGTTCCGGCAGCCGGCCCGGACCGTGCTCGACGACCTCGACATCGCCGTACGGACGGCGAGGGCCGCCGGCCGCGGTGAGTACGGGCGGGTCCGTATCGGCTTCGCGGGGGCCTCCAGCCACGAGACGCTGCCGCGGCTGACCCGGGCCGTGCGGGCCGCCCACCCGGGTATCGAGCTCGTCATGACGGGCCAGACGTACGCCAACGTCGCACTCGCCCGCGTCGCGGACGGCTCGCTCGACCTGGGGTTCGTCCGGCTGCCGGTGACCCAGCCCGGCGTGGCCCACCGGGTGATCGACGAGGAGGAGCTGGTGTGCGCGCTCCCCTCCGACCACCCGCTCGCCGCGGGGGAGAGCGTTCCCATCGAGGTGCTCGCCGGGGAGCCGTTCGTCTCGTTCCCCGCCAACACCGGCTCCACCGTGCGTGACGCGATGGTCGGGACCTGTGAGGACGCCGGGTTCAACCCGAGAGTGGTGCAGGAGGCCCCCGACTCGTACACGATCCTGGCGCTGGTCGCCGCGGGTGTCGGGGTGACCCTCACGGTCACCTCCGTCCAGCACATCCAGCAGAGCGGCCTCGTCTACCGCCCGCTCGCCGGCCCGCCCATCCGGCGGCAGGCGGCCCTGGCCTGGCGGGCCGACAACCCGTCCGCCGCCCTCGGCGCGGTGCTCGCCGTCGCGGAGACGGCCCTGCCCACGCCCGCCCGCTGACCGCCCCGCCCCATTGAGACGCGCCGCGTCTGGAATCAGGGGGAACTGGATATTGGACCGGCTCAGTCACGGGTGCGAGGGTCGCACCACACCCCTGTCTCCGCCCGCCCCCTCCCGCCGCCCCGGAAAGGTCCCGCCGTGCCCGACCAGAACTCCGTCGTGATCTGCGAACCGCTGCGCACCCCCATCGGCCGCTTCGGCGGAGCGTTCGCGGGGCTGACGCCGGCCGCCCTCGCCGCCCGGGTCATCGCCGAGGTCGTGGCCCGTACCGGCCTCGACCCGGACCGGGTCGACGAGGTGATCCTCGGGCACGCCTACCCGTCCTCGGACGCCCCCGCCATCGGCCGGGTCGCCGCGCTCGACGCCGGGCTCCCCGAATCGGTCACCGGCGCCCAGATCGACCGCCGCTGCGGCTCCGGGCTGCAGGCGGTCCTGGACGCCGCGATGCAGATCAGGGCCGGGTTCAGCGAGGTGGTGATCGCCGGCGGCGTCGATGTGATGAGCGCCGCCCCCTACTACACGCACGACGGCCGCTGGGGCATCAAGGGCCCCGGCCTCCAGCTCCACGACTCGCTCGCCCGGGGCCGGGTCACCGCGGGCGGCGTCAACCACCCCGTGCCCGGCGGCATGATCGAGACGGCCGAGAACCTGCGCCGCGAGTACGGGATCAGCCGCGCCGGCCAGGACGCCCTGGCCCTGCGCTCGCAGCAGCGCGCCGCCCGGGCGGCCGCCGAGGGCCGGTACGCGGCGGAGACCGTCCCCGTCACCGTCGTGACGAGAAAGGGCGAGACGGTGGTCACCGCCGACGAGCACCCGCGCCCCGACACCACTGCCGAACAGCTCGCCGGTCTCCGTCCGATCATGGGCAAGTCCGACCCGGAGGCCACGGTCACCGCGGGCAACGCCAGCGGCCAGAACGACGCGGCCGCCGCCTGCCTGGTGACCAGTGCCGCCACGGCGGAACGGCTCGGCCTCACCCCGCTCGTCCGGCTGGTCTCCTTCGCCCGCGCCGGGGTGCCCGCGGCCACCATGGGCATCGGCCCGGTCCCCGCCACCCGCGCGGCGCTCGCCCGCGCCGGGCTCACCCTCGACGACATCGACCTGATCGAGCTCAACGAGGCGTTCGCCGCCCAGGTGCTTGCCTGCACCCGTGAACTGGGGCTCGGCGAGAAGGACCACGAGGAGCGCATCAACGTGAACGGCTCCGGTGTCTCGCTGGGCCACCCGGTCGGCGCCACCGGCGCCCGTATCCTCGCCACCCTCACCAGGGAACTGCACCGCCGCGAGGCGCGCTACGGCCTGGAGACCATGTGCATCGGCGGCGGCCAGGGCCTCGCAGCCGTCTTCGAGCGCGTCGCGGGCTGAGGAATCGCGGTCCGACGCGGCCTTACGCGGTCTGAGGAATCGCGGTCCGAGGAGGCGGACACCCGCGGCGGTCCGCAGACGCGGATCCGGGTGCCTACCGCTTCACGCGCACGCGCTCGTCCGCCGGTACCACCGCCAGATGATCGGCCGCGGCGTCCGGGTCCGTCAGCCGGTTCAGCCGGGCCGGTACGTCGAAGCCGACCAGCAGCACCACGATCACCGTGCCCGCGAACGTCAGCACCGCCAGCGCCTGCCCCAGGTCCATGCCGGAGGCGAGATGTGCGCCGAGCACCGGGGCGACCGCCCCGCCGAGGGCGCCCACGTTGTACGTGAAGCCGAGCGCGGCGCCCCGGCTCCGGGTCGGGAAGTGCCCGCCGATGTAGCGCGGCAGCAGTCCGGAGATGCCGAAGCTCGTCGCCTGGAGCAGGAAGAGCAGGATGCCGAGCAGCATCAGGTTGTCGTGCACGGCGAACACCGGGTAGACGAAGGCGAGCGAGGCCAGCAGCGTCAGCGCGTACGCCTTCTTCGCCCCGATCCAGTCGCCCAGGAACCCCGCTGCCCAGCAGCCGACCATGGTCCCGAAACCCGCGAAGTACAGGACGTCGGTGACCTGGTCCGGGCTGTAGCCGAGCTCGGTCTTCAGGTACGTCGGCAGCAGGGCCTGGATGGGCCACGAGTACAGGAACGCGAAGAACAGCGTCACGATCATCGACAGGTACAGCAGCCAGCCGCGCTTCCCGCCCAGCTGCACCGCGAACGCGGCGAGCGAGAGGCCGGCGACCACCGACAGCACCGGCACCATCCCGGCGCCGCCCGGCGTGAAGACCAGGAACAGCGAGACCGTGGCGACGAGGATCAGCACCGTGTTCGCGGTGGCGCGGGCACGGGTCACGAACAGCGGACCGAACGGATTGGGCTTGGCGCCCTTCTCCGCGACGGACTCCGTCCACTCCTCTGCCTCCGGCAGTGAGCGCCGCATCCACAGCGCGATACCGATCGGGATGAGGCCCACGTAGAACATCCAGCGCCAGCCGAGCGAGGGGACCACCCACTCGTAGACCTGGGCGGCGAGCACCGAACCGACCGAGAAGCCGGAGATCAGGAAGCCACTGGCCCGGCTGCGCAGCCCGGCGGGCCAGCTCTCCATGACGTACGTGGCGCTGGCGCTGTACTCACCGGCCATCCCCATGCCGATGGCCAGCCGGGCGGCGAACAGACTCTGGTAGTTCCACGCGAACCCACAGGCGAAGGTGCCCACCGAGTACAGCAGGATGCTCAGCACCATGGAGAGCTTGCGGCCGTACCGGTCGCCGATGGCCCCGAGCACGGCACCGCCCAGCCAGCGGGTGATGAACGCGCCGGAGATCAGGCTGGCGGCCTGCACCGTACTCAGGCCGAACTCGTCGCTGATCTCGGTCAGCACGAGCGTGATCAGCACGAAGTCGAAGCCGTCGAGTACGTAGCCGATCCAGGCGGCGAAGAACGACTTCCACTGGGTACGGCTGATCTGGCGGTACCAGGGGGGCGTGGGGGGTGATGTGGTCTGCACGGTGACTCCAGGATGCGGGACGGCGCTCGCCTTTGAACAGCCGCCCCGCGTGGTGGGGAGGGACTGGCCTAGGACCGGGCGATGCCTGCGACGAAGCGGGCGGTCAGGGCTGTGGGAGCGGTGATGGCGGTGCCGACGACGACGCTGTGCGCGCCCAGTCGCAGGGCCTCGGCCGCTTCCTCGGGGGTGTTGATACGGCCTTCGGCGACGACCGGGACGTCCACCGAGGCGGAGAGCTCAGCGACCAGAGCGAGATCGGGGCCGGTCTGCTTCGGTGTGCCGGGAACGTAGCCGGACAGCGTCGTGGAGACGAAGTCGGCGCCCTGCGCGGCCGCCGCGACGCCCTCGGCGAGGGTGGAGACGTCGGCCATGACGAGCGCGCCGGCCGCGTGGACCGCCTCGACGAGCTCGGCGAACGTCGAGCCGTCCGGGCGCGCCCGGTCGGTGGCGTCCGCCGCGACGACGGCCGCACCCGCCTCGGCAACCGCCAGGGCGTGCCGGACGGTCGGTGTGATGTACACGCCGATGTCGCCGTCCTTCCAGAGGCCGATGACCGGCAGGTCGACGGCCTGCACGATCGCGGCGACGACCTCCGGCTCGTTGGCCCGGATCGCCGCGCCGCCGCCGGCGACCGCGGACTGCGCGAGGCGCACCAGGGTGGCGGTCTCCCGCATCGGGTCGCCGGGCGGCGCCTGGCAGGACACGATCAGCTTGCCCTGAAGGGTGGCGGCCAGTTTCTGCGCGGTCATCGGAGTGCTCCCGGGTGGTGGAGGGGAAGGGTGGTGATCAGGGCGGCCGCGCCGAGCACGGCCGCGTCGTGGCCGAGGAGCGGGGCCCTGGGTACGAGTCCGCGCAGCGGCGCCATCAGCTCCGACGTGAAGGCGGCCCGCAGGGCGTCGGCGTACAGGGGGCCGATCCGCGGTACCCCGCCGCCGACAACGACCCGGTCGGGGCCGAAGGCGTTGGCCAGTCCGCCGAGCACATGGCCGGCGGCGGCCGCGCCGGTGGTGATGGCGGACACCGCGTCGCTGTCGCCCCCGGCTGCGCGGGCGGCGACGGTCTCCAGCCGGTCCACCGGGGCGCCGGTCAGCCGCGCGTAGTGGGCGGCGATACCGGGCCCGGAGGCGATGACCTCCAGATGGCCGGTGGCGCCGCAGGTGCAGAGCAGTCCGGCCGCCTCGGGGCTGGGCAGGTGGCCGAGGTGTCCGGCGATGCCGGCGGCGCCGTGCAGCATCCGGCCGTCGGCGGCGATGGCGCCGCCGACACCGGTGCCGATGGCGGCGAAGAGCAGCGAGCCGTGGTCCCGCTGTTCCGCGTTGAGCGCGGCCAGCTCGGGGCCGGCCGTGGCGCGTACGTCGTTGTCGCAGGCCACCGGGTATCCGGTCCGGTTGGCGAGGCCGACGCCCAGAGGGGTGCCGGCCCAGCCGCGGATCGAGTCGGTGGCGCTGGTGACCATGCCGGTACGCGGATCGACCACCCCGGCCGCCGCGATGCCGAGTGCGGCGGCGGTCCGGGCGGGGTCGACCTCGGCGGCGGCGGCGGCGAGCGCGTCGAGCACCGCCGCCGCACCTTCGCGGGCCGGGGTGGGCCGGCTGTGCCGGGCCAGCACCGTGCCGTCGCCGTCGAGCAGCGCGGCGGCGATCTTCGTACCGCCGAGGTCGAGGCCGACGACCGGCCGCCCGGCGGGCGCCGTCGGATCTGCCGAGTTCATCGGACCGGCGGCAGACCGGCGGCGCGCAGCAGTCCGGAGACCAGCGCTACGGACTCGGCGGACAGCTGGATCTGCGGGAACG
Source organism: Streptomyces sp. NPDC127177 (assembly GCF_042672475.1). NCBI lineage: Bacteria > Bacillati > Actinomycetota > Actinomycetes > Kitasatosporales > Streptomycetaceae > Streptomyces > Streptomyces sp. NPDC127177. The sequence goes on along the minus strand of NZ_JBHXUW010000037.1, from coordinate 18,130 downwards.
CGGTGTCGCCGCAGTCGATGATGCCCAGCAGCCGCAGGGCCGCCTTGAACGAGCCGAGCGCCGAGGAGCTGCGGCCCATGTCCGCCTCCGGGCCGACGTCGACCATGGCGAACAGCTCGATGAGCCGCTCCTGCTCCTTCGCGGCGAGCGTCCAGTCCCCGGCGCGGGCGGCCTCGTAGAGCCGTACGTAGCCGGACGGGTCCACGTTGCCGATGCCCGGGACGACGCCGTCGGCCCCGGCGAGCAGCGCCGCGTCCACGGTCAGCTCGGAGCCGGTGAGGATGCTGAACTCCGGCACCGGACCCTGCGCGCGGCCCTCGCGGCCGCCGAGCTCGACGACGAGCCGGCGCAGTCCGCCCTCGTCGCCGCTGCTGTCCTTGAGCCCGGCCAGGGTGCCGTCCTCGGCGAGTTCGCGGACCAGCGCGGCGGACAGCTTGCTGTGCACGGCGACCGGGATGTCGTAAGCGAACAGCGGCAGGTCCACCTCGGCGCGCAGCCGGCGGAAGTGCCCGGCGATCTCCTTGCCGTGGGTGCGGGTGTAGAAGGGCGCGGTGGCGACCAGGGCGTCCGCGCCCAGCTGGGCGGCGGTCCTGGCGTGCTCGACGACCCGGGCCGTGGTGGTGTCGATGACGCCGGCCAGCACGGGGACCCGGCCGTCGGTCGCGTTGACGACGGTCTCCAGGACCGTGGCGCGCTGTTCGTCGGTGAGGTAGGCGACCTCGCTGGTGGACCCGAGTGCGAAGAGTCCGTGCACGCCCCCGCCGATGAGGTGCTCGACGAGCCGGACGAGGGAGGTGGTGTCGACCTCCCCGCGGGAGTCGAGCGGGGTGCAGACCGGCGGAACGACGCCGTGCAGCGGTGCGGTCAGAGACATGGTGGAGACTCCAGCTGATCGGGATACCGGTCCATGGCCTGTGCGGCTCATTGGATCGAGACGTGAGACGTAAGATGTCTGATGTCTATCCTCACCTTAAACAGATGCTCCTGTGACCGGTCAAGGGGCAAAGGCACCTCAGGAGGACGTTGTGGCGCGGCCCACCATGGCTCAGGACATCGAGCGAAGGATCAAGGAACTGATCCTGGAACGCCGGCTCGCACCGGGCGACGCACTGCCCACCGAGGCCGAGCTGATGGAACTCTTCGGGGCCGGGCGGGTCTCGGTGCGCGAGGCGCTCAAATCGCTCCAGGCGGTCAACGTCGTCGAGATCCGGCGCGGATTCGGCACCTTCGTCGGCTCGCTCTCCCTGTCACCGTTCGCCGAAGGGCTGGCCTTCCGCGCGGCGGTCCGGCACCGCCAGGGCGAGCCGGGCCTCGCCGAGCTGATGAAGGTGCGCGAGGCGCTGGAGGCCGGGCTGGTGGGGACCGTCGCGGCGGGCATCCCCGACGAGGACCTCGGCGTCCTGGGCGCGCTGGTGGCGAAGATGGAGGAGGAGGCGGGGGCCGGCCGGGTCGCCCGCGCCACGGACCGCGCGTTCCACCTCGCGCTCTACGCCTCGCTCGACAACCATCTGCTCAGCGAGGTACTGGACGCGTTCTGGGCGGCGATGGACCGGGTGCGCGAGGACCTCGACGACGGCCACCAGGACCCGTGGGTCACCTGCAGGCAGCACCGCGAGATCGTCGACGCGGTGGCGGCGGCCGACGGCCTGCGCGCGGTGCGGGCGATGCGCACCCACTTCGACGGCATCCGCGCGAGGCTCGCCCCGGAATCGAGCCCGTCCGCCGATTGAGGAACGGGGCCGACTGAGGAACAGGCGATCGAGGAACCGGCGATTGAGGCAGAGGCGATCGCGGGTCAAGGGGCCGAAGGCCACGCGACCGCACGGGTACGCCCGGCCACCGCGTACGGCGGCCGGGCGTACCCGTCCCGGATCTTCGCGCCCGGCTACGGAGCGACCGTCACCGTCGCACTGCCCTGGGCCTGCTTGCCGTCCGCCTTGTACGTCGCGGTGAGCGCGGCGCTGCCGGACGCGCCGGCCGGCACGGTGACCGGGACCTTGATGTTGGCGCCCTGACCGGGCTTCAGCGCGGGGATCGCGGTCTGCGTGGCCGTCCAGCCGCTCGGCACGGCCAGGTCGACCGTGCCCGCGCTGCGGGTCACGTCCATCCTGTTGACGACCCGGACCGTCACCTGCGTGCTCGTGCCCGCACCGAGGGAGGCCGGCGGAGTGATCGTGACGTCCGCACAGGTGCCGCCCAGCCACTTCAGATCGAACGAGTCGTACGTGATGTGCTCGGTGTTGCCGCGCTCGTACAGCAGACCCAGCCGGCCGTCCGGCAGCCGGGTCAGCGTCGAGTAGGCCGCTGCGCCGGGGTCGACGACCTTCCTGATCGGCCAGGTCTTCCCGTTGTCGCAGGACATCTTGACGGTGAGGTTGCGCCGGGAGCCGGTGTCCTCGGTGTTGCTGAACAGCAGCCAGGACGACTGCGGGTCCGAGGCCGGCGCGTCGGGTGCGTAGCGCATGACCGAGGCGTTGTTCGCCGGGTCGGGGAGCGCGGTGTCCTGGACGAACGGGGTGTAGGTGACACCGCCGTCCGTGGAGTACGCGATCGTCCGGTACGGTGCCGACCGGTTGTTGAGCATGATCGTGCCGTCGTTCAGTTCGACGGTCTTGTTCTCGTCGCCGCCCGGTCCGACCGGCGTGCCCGTCTTCCAGGTGGCGCCGTGGTCGTCGCTGTAGGCGCTGACCGCGTAGTTGGCACCGTTGTTGCGGATGGCGTACTGCTGGATCAGCCGGCCCTTGTGCGCTCCGCCGCGCAGCTGGATGCCCTCGCCCGAGGCCGCGAACACGCCGCCCCAGGCGGGGTCCTTGATCTGCTTGGTGATCCGGCGGCTCGTCCAGGTCACCCCGTCGTCGTCCGAGTAGCTGTAGTCGGCCTGCAGGACGTCCGGATCGCTCTCGTCGTTGCCGGTGGCCGAGCCGAAGAAGCCCTGGTTCACACCGGCCGCGTAGAACAGGAAGATCCGGCCGGTGGTCCGGTCGACCAGCAGACTCGGGTCCCCGTAGCCCTTGGGCGCGGCGTCCTTGCGGACCACCTGCTGTGCCTGCCAGGTCGTACCGCCGTCGGTGCTGCGCCGCAGCACGACGCCGATGTTCGATGGCAGGTCGCCGAGGGTGGGCCGGGCGTCGTACGCCGCCAGCAGGGTGCCCTTGACCGAGGTGGTCAGGGCCGGGATGCGGTAGTGGGGGGAGCCCACGCCGTCGACGGTCAGGTCCTGGGACGTGAGCGTGCCGGGGGCGGGTGACGCGGCCTGCGCCGTGCCGGTCGCGGCGACCACCAGCATGGCGGCGCTGAGCAGGGCGACGGGGACTGTTCGCTGCATGGACGATCTCTCTTCTCGGAAGGGTTGGTGCTTCTCGAAGGGTGGGAGACGGAGTGGCAGATGGGGGGAGAGGTGCGCCGGGGCTACGGGATGTTGAGCGAGCAGACCGGGCTGTCCGCCGCGAAGATCCGCAGGTCCTTGATCATTTTGAGTACCACCCGGTGGTGGCCCCGCTCGTTCGGATGGAGCCCGTCGTTGAGCAGGGACAGCGGGACCTGGCCGCCGTTGCCGTTCAGCCAGTCGTTGTAGTGGTCGATGAAGACGGCGTCCCGCTGCGCCGCGACCTCGCCCATGACCTGGGCGTACCGTGAAAGCCCCACCCGGCCCGGCCACTTCGCCGGATCGACCGGGTTGGGGGACTGGAGGACCGGAACCGGCGAGCCGGGCAGTGCGCGCACCGAGTCCACCAGTGAGACGAGGTTGGCGCGGTAGGCCTCGGGACCGAGACCGGTGGTCGCGATGTCGTTCGTACCGATCATGATCGAGACGATCTGCGGCGAGAAGGCGGTGACCCGCTCGCCGAACCGCGCGACGAGTTCGGCGCTCGTGGCGCCGCTCACCCCGGAATCGATCACGAAGTCACGGTTCTTCGGCTTGCCCAGCTCCCAGCGGACCCGTTCCGTCCAGTGCTCGGGGTAGCTGCGCCAGCCGTTGGTGTGCATGGCGCCGTGGGTGATGCTGTCACCCGTGATGACCCAGGTGGCCGGGGTGTCGCTGTTGAGGACGGTGGAGATCCGGCCCAGGTCCGCGAGGTCGGGGCGCGGGCTCTGCGCGACCAGCTCGCTCTCGTTCAGTACCCGGTCCCAGACGGCCGCCCGTTCGACGGTGCCCGTGCAGAACCATTCGCCGCCGGGGTGGTCGCTGTCGGTGTTGCGGCCCAGAGCGAGTGCGGTGAGCCCGGAGACGCCTGCGAAGAAGGCGTGCCGCGCGGTCTCGAACACCACGCGTCCGCCGGCGTGCAGCTTGGTGCCGGAGGCGTTGACGGTGACGGCGACGGTGTGGCTCAGCCCGTCGTCGTACCGTGTCCTGGTCATGACATTCAGCAGCACCGCTCCCTTCTCGCGTACGGAGAACTGGAGCGCGCCACCGCTCAGGTTCAGGGTGATGTTGGAGGACGGGGCGGTGGGGTCCGAGGCGCTGAAGAGCGTCATCGCCTCGTTGTGGCTGGTGGTGCGGAAGGTGACGAGGATGGTCCCCGTGGTGAGCGGGGCGACTACGCCGGCCTGGTTCGACAGGTCGACGTACTCGCTGCCGTCCAGGTCCACGGGGGTGTCGTGGTCCAGGACCGGTCCGCTGCCCGAAGCGGCGGCGAAGGCGCGGCCGCCGAGCTGGGTGCTCAGGGCCGCCGCGCCTGCGGCGAGAAGCATGGATCGTCTGCGCACGGAAGGTGCCTCCGGTCAGGAGTGCCGGGCCTGCCCCGACGGCAGGCCTGCGAACAGGTCACGCACCCAGGCAAGTTGCTCCCGCTGCTGGTACTCCGCGCCGCCCTCGTGCCCGTTGAACGCGTAGACCGTCACGTTCTTGGGCCCGCCGTAGCCGTTGTAGGCGGTGAAGCACGTGGAGGGCGGGCAGATCTCGTCCATCATGGCGATCGAGAACAGTGCGGGAGCGGTGGCGCGGGTGGCGTGCAGCGCCGCGTCGAAGTACGACAGAGTGGTGCGGACGGCTTCGGTGCGGTCGCGGTAGAGCTTCAGGTACTCGGCGATCTCGGTGAACGGCGGGCGTCCCGAAATCTCCGTGGCACGCGGGAAGTTGCAGAGGAACGGCACATCCGGCATCACGCCCGCCAGCCCCGGCACCAGCCCGGAGACGGCCAGCGCGATACCGCCGCCCTGGCTCACCCCGGTGACGACGATCCGGTCCGGATCGACCTCCGGGTGGTCGCGCATCGCCTCGACGCAGCGCACGGCATCGGTGAACAGCCGCCGGTAGTAGTACGTTTCCCGGTTCTCGATGCCACGGGTGAGGAAGCCGGGGACGGCCCCGGCCGCGCCGCCGTCCGGATCGGCGGTGTCGCCGCCCGCCGCCGACCAGCCCTGGCCGCGGGTGTCCATGATCAGGTGCGCGTGACCCGCCGACGCCCAGAGCAGGTTCTCGTGCGACAGGCCCCGGCCGCGGCCGTAGCCCAGGAACTCCACGACGCAGCCCAGGGGTTCGCTCGACCCGGCGGGCATCCGCAGCCAGCCGCGCACCGGTTGACCGGCGAAGCCGGGGACCGTCACGTCGTAGGTACGGATCTGGGTGAGCCCCGTATCCACCTCGGCGAACACCGGCTTCCGCGCCGGACCGTCCCCGGTCTCGGCCAGGGTCCGCGACCAGAAGGCGTCGAAGTCCGCCGGAACGGGCAACTGCGGCCGGTATTCGCGGCACTCCGCGAGCGAGAGATCCGACAACGGCATGGAGGTGCCCTCCTGGGCGCAGCATGAAAGGCCATGGCCAAGTGAAGCCCTGGTCATCAGACGGATGACGTCAGATGTCCTAGCGGCAAACGGACCCTAGGCAGCCCTTGCTGTGCTCGTCAAGGGTTCGCCGGGCCGGGTCCGTGCGAGGACGGGACCCGGCCCGCTCGCCGCGGCGCGGGCGGGACCTCGGGGACGGCCCTCAGCGGCTGTCGCGGGCCCGGGCCTCGGAGATCCGGCGCCTGACCGGGGCGTAGTGCTCGCCGAGCGCCTTGATGAAGCCGGTGATGTCCCCGGCCCTGGCGGCGTCCACGATGTTCTGGTGGGCGGCGATCGTCGCCCGCTCGTCGGCGTGGGTGAACCCGTCCAGATGGGGCGCGACGATCGTGTAGACGTCCCAGAAGGCCATCGAGAGCTGACCGATCAGCTCGTTGCCCAGGGGAGCGACGAGCAGTGCGTGGAACGCCCGGTCGGCGTCCACGAAGCCGTGGCCCTCCTGCGCCCCGGTCTCGCGCATGGTGGTCACCAGCGCGTCCAGCGCGTCGAGCTGCTCCGTCGTGAGCAGCGAGACGATGCGGTCGGCCATCCCGCGCTCGAAGAGCTCGCGCACCTCGACCAGGTCGGCCATCACCTGGAAGTCGTCGTCGGGCGAGAGCAGCCCGCGGAAGGTCAGGCTCTCCACCAGGGCCGACAGGCTCAGCCTGCCGACGTACGTGCCGTGGCCGTGGCGGACCTCGACGATGTCGAGCGCGTTGAGGATCTTGACGGCCTCGCGGACGCTGGAGCGGCTGGCGCCGAGTGCTTCGCACAGGGCGGGCTCGGTGGGCAGCGGGTCCCCGGGGCGGAGCCGTTCTTCGAGGATGTACCGCTTGATGCCGTCGACGACTTCCTGCCGGAGCAACTGCCGGCCGGGCCTCGTTCCGGACATATGTGAACTCCCCACCTCTTGACCCCTCTCGATTGTCAAGCTACGTTCCCACGCTATCAAGGCATCAGACATCTGACGTCTGATGCTCCAGGTTCCGCGGTCCCCGTGAACCACCGATCCACCGCCCGTCTCCACTCCCGACGCCACACCTCAAAGTCCCTGGAGGACCCGTGCCCGAGCTGAGTTCAGCCGGTGTCGAGCGCCGCACCTTCCTGCGTTACACCAGTGCTGTCGGTGCGGCGGCCGCCATCACGGCGAGCCTTGCCGCCTGCGGCGGACCGTCCTCGACCGCCGACGGATCGACGAACAAGAGCGGGGGCAGCGACCTCATCGAGGCCGGCATGTCCTACCCGCTGTCGACCGGCTTCGACCCGATGATCACCTCGGGCGCGACCCCGTACGCCGCCAATATGCACATCTTCGAGGGGCTGGTCGATCTCGATCCGGTAACGCTCGTGGCACGCCCCGCGCTCGCCACCGAGATGCCGAAGAAGATCAACGCCACCACCTACCGGGCCACGCTGCGCAAGGGCGCCACCTTCCACGACGGGTCGGCCGTCACCGCCGACGACGTGGTGTTCAGCTTCGAACGCATCCTGGACCCGAAGAACGCCTCGCTGATGGCGCAGTTCGTGCCCTTCATCGACACCGTCAAGGCCGTCGACGAGAGCACGGTCGAGTTCAAGCTCAAGTACGCCTTCGCGCTCTTCCCGTCCCGCATCGCCGTGGCCCGGATCGTCCCGAAGAAGATCGTCGAAGCCGGTGTCAAGGCCTTCGACGCCAAGCCCGTGGGCTCGGGTCCGTACAAGTTCGTCTCGGCCACCCGCGAGGACAAGATCGTCTTCGAGGCGTACGACAAGTACAACGGCGCCCACCCCGCCAAGGCCAAGAAGATGATCTGGCGGCTGATGTCCGACCAGTCGGCCCGCGTCAGCGCCATGCAGTCCAACCGCGTCCAGGCCATCGAGGACGTCCCGTACATCGACGTCAAGTCCCTCTCGACCAGCGCGAAGACCGAGTCCGTGCAGTCCTTCGGGCTGCTCTTCCTGATGTTCAACACCGCCGACAAGCGATTCGCCGACAAGCGGGTGCGCCAGGCGCTGTTCTACGCCCTGGACACCGAGAAGATCATCTCCACCGCGATGGTCGGCAACGCCGTGGCCGCCACCGGCTACGTGCCGGCCACCCACCCCGACTACCACAAGGCCGCCACGGTCTACACGCACGACCTGGCCAAGGCGAAGGAGCTCCTCGCCGACGCAGGCGTGAAGGACCTCAGCTTCACCGTCCTGACCACCGACACCGGCTGGGTCAAGGACATCGCCCCGCTGCTGAAGGAGAGCTGGGCCGCCGCCGGCATCAAGGCCACCCTCAGCATCGCGCAGTCCGCCGCCCAGTACGCCAAGGTCGACAAGGGCGACTTCGAGGTCCTCGTCGCCCCCGGCGACCCGTCGGTCTTCGGCAACGACGCGGACCTGCTGCTGCGCTGGTTCTACTACGGCTTCTGGCCCGAGAACCGCTACGGCTGGAGCAAGTCCGCCGCGTACAAGAAGGTCAAGCAGACCCTCGACAAGGCAGCCCAGGCCGCCGACGAGTCGAAGCGCAAGCAGCTGTGGGGCGAGGTCACCGACCTCGTCGCCGACGAGGCCGCGCTCTACCCGATCCTGCACCGCAAGCTTCCCACCGCCTGGAACGAGAAGACGCTCTCCGGCTTCAAGCCGCTGCCCACCACGGGCCTGTCGTTCCTGGACGTCAGCCCCGCCTGACGCCGTCACCGGGCCCGGGCAGACGCCGCACCGGCTGCCGGAGGCCCGGCGACCCGGCGGCCACCCCGGCCGCCGGGCCCCCACCCGGCACCGGTCAACCGGCGCCCGATCGCCCGGTCCTGGACACCGCACCCCCGCTGACCAGGACCGGCCCGCCCAACCGCAAGGAACCCGACGATGGTTGCTTTTCTCCGGCTCGCGCTGCGCCGCGTCGCGATGATGCCGGTGATGATCCTCGGTATCGCGCTGCTCGTCTTCGTGGTGCTGCAGTTCTCGCCGGTCGACCCGGCCTTCAACGCGCTGGGGGAGAGCTCCACTCCCGAAGCCCGCGCGGCCTTCTCCGAGGCGAACGGTCTCAACGACCCCCTGCCCGTCCGCTACTTCCGCTTCATCGGCCAGCTGCTCCACCTCGACCTCGGGACGACCGTCCCACCGAGCCAGCCGGTCATCGACCGGATCACCGCCGCCTTCCCGCTCACGCTCCAACTGACCGTCCTCGGGCTCGTCCTCGCGCTCATCATGGCCGTACTCGGCGGCGTCCTCGGAGCCATGTACCGCGACCGTTGGCCCGACCAGCTGTTCCGGGTGCTCTCCATGGCCGGCGTCGCCATCCCGTCGTTCTGGCTGGGTGTCCTGCTCATCCAGCAGTTCGCCCTGAACTCGCCGATCTTCCCGACCGGCGGCTACACCAACCCGGCCGACTCCCTCAGCGGCTGGCTCCGCAGCATGGTGCTGCCCGCCTTCTCCCTCGCCGTGCCCGTCGCGGCGTCCCTCGCCCGTCTCGTACGCACGTCGATGGTCTCCGAACTCGACCGCGACTACGTCCGTACCGCACGCGGCAACGGCCTGCCGGTCTTCCTGGTGATCCGCTCGGTACTGCGCAACGCGCTCGTCACCCCGCTCACCGTGCTCGGCGTCAAGGTCGGCTACCTGCTCAGCGGCGCCGTCGTCATCGAAGCGATCTTCGACCTGCCCGGCATGGGCAAGCTCATCCTCGAAGGTGTCACCGGCGGCGATGTCGCCCTGGTCCAGGGCACCGTACTGACCATCGCCATCGCCTTCCTGGTGGTCAACGTCATCGTCGACCTGCTCTATCTGCTGGTCAACCCGCGCATCAGGACGGTGTGACATGTTCGCCACGGGCCGTCTGGCCAATAAACTCTCCCGGCCCGGCGTCGCGTTCCGCGCCCTGCCGGTCACCTCCCGCATCGCGCTCGGCGTGCTGCTCCTCGTCATCCTCGGCGCCGTGTTCGCGCCGCTGCTCACCCAGGACCCGCTCACCACCGGCGTCCCGGTCCAGGCCCCGAGCGGCGACCACTGGTTCGGCACCGACCGGGCCGGGCGGGACGTCTTCGCCCGGGTCGTGCACGGCTCGCGCTACTCGCTGACCATCGGACTCGGCTCGACCGCCCTCGCCCTGGTCGCCGGCGCCCTGCTCGGCTCACTCGCCGCCACCTCGCGCAAGCTCGGCGACGAGTCCGTGATGCGCACCCTCGACGTGGTGATGTCGTTCCCGCCGATCGCCCTCGCGGCCGTCCTCGTCGCGGTCTTCGGCACCAGCATCCCGGTCATCATCTTCACCATCGCCTTCGTCTACACCCCGTCCCTGGCCCGGGTGGTCCGCGCCAACGTCCTGTCCCAGTACGGAGAGGACTACGTCGCGGCCGAGAAGGTCATCGGAGCCCGGCGCGGCTACATCGTGCTGCGCCACGTCGCGGTCAACTGCATGGCACCGGTCATGGTGTTCGCCACCGTGATGGTCGCCGAGGCGATCATCTTCGAGGCGAGCCTCTCCTTCATCGGCGCCGGTGTGCAGGACCCCGACCCCAGCTGGGGCAGCGTGCTGGCCTACGGCCGGCAGATCCTCCTCTCGGGCGGCTGGTGGGCCACGTTCTTCCCCGGCCTCGCCCTGCTGATCACGGTGCTCGCCCTGAACATCCTCTCCGAGGGCCTCACCGACGCGTCGGCGGCTCCGAAGAAGCCCCGTGCCGGCGCCGACGCCTCCCACACCACCACGGCACCCGACCCGGTGGAGGCGAGCTCCACCGTCGACATCGACGCCGCCCTCACCAAGCTCGCGCAACGCGTCAACGCCATCGAACCGACCATCACCCCGGTGCGCGAGGACTCCGCCGAACTCCTCGTCGTACGCGACCTCGCCATCCGCTTCCCCGACCGGTACGGCGACATCCCCGTGGTCGACGCGCTGAACTTCACCGTCCACGAGGGCGAGACCCTCGGTCTGGTCGGCGAGTCCGGCTGCGGGAAGTCCATCACCAGCCTCGCCGTCATGGGCCTCCTCGCCCGCAACGCCGAGGTCAGCGGCGAGATCCTCTACCGCGGCCGGGACCTGCTGAAGCTCCCGCCGAAGGAGCGCCGCGCCCTGATGGGCCCGGAGATCGCGATGGTCTACCAGGACGCGCTCTCCTCCCTCAACCCGTCCGTGCTGGTGGGCACCCAGCTGAAGCAGCTCACCTCGCGCGGCGGCACGAAGACCCCGGCGGAACTGCTCGAACTCGTCGGCCTCGCACCCGAACGCACCCTGCGCAGCTACCCGCACGAGCTCTCCGGCGGGCAGCGCCAGCGCGTCCTGATCGCCATGGCCCTGTCCCGCAGCCCCCGGCTGCTCATCGCGGACGAGCCGACCACCGCCCTGGACGTCACCGTCCAGGCCCAGGTCGTCGAACTCCTCGTCCGGCTCCGCGACGAACTCGGCTTCGCCATGGTGCTCGTCAGCCACGACCTCGCGCTCGTGGGCGATCTGTCGCACCGCGTCGCGGTGATGTACGCGGGCCGCCTCGCCGAGATCGGCGACACCCGGTCCGTGCTCACCGCACCCACCCACCACTACAGCCGCGGCCTGCTCGGATCCGTCGTCTCACTGGAGGCGGGCGCGGAGCGGCTGCACCAGATCCGCGGCGTCGTCCCGGCACCGCAGGGCTTCGGCGAGGGCTGCCGGTTCGCCTCGCGCTGCGGCGCCGCCACCGAACTGTGCCGCACCACCACGCCCGCACTCGCCGCACGCGGCAGCGCGCACGACCACGGCTTCGCCTGTCATCACCCGGCGAAGACCGTCCAGCTGGAAGGGAGCGCCCTGTGATCAGGCTCGACGGTGTCCACGTACGCCACAAGGCACGCAGCGGAGGCGTGTTCCGCCGTGACGCCGTGCACGCCCTCACGGACGCCTCCCTGGAGGTCAAGCGCGGCGAGATCGTCGGCCTGGTCGGCGAGTCCGGCTGCGGCAAGTCGACGATGGCACGGGTGCTGACAGGTCTGCAGAAGCCCACCGAGGGCACGGTCACCTTCCACGGCCGCGATCTGTGGGAGATGTCCGGATCCCAGCGGCGCGACGACTTCGGCTCCGCCGTCGGCGTCGTCTTCCAGGACCCCTCGACGGCCCTCAACCCGCGGCTCACGGTCCGCCAGGTCCTGCGCGACCCGCTCGATGTGCACGGTCGCGGCACCCGTCAGGAGCGGGAGGCGCGCGTCGAGGAACTCCTCGACCTGGTCGGCCTGCCCGGCCACACCCTGGCCGCGCTGCCCGGACAGCTCTCCGGCGGCCAGCGCCAGCGCGTCGCCATCGCCCGCGCCCTGGCGCTCGAACCGGAACTGATCGTCGCCGACGAACCCACGTCCGCACTCGACGTCTCGGTCCGCGCCCAGGTCCTCAACCTCCTGGTGGACCTCCGCGAACGGCTCGGTCTGGGCATGGTGTTCATCTCGCACGACATCCAGACCGTCCGCTACCTCGCCGACCGCATCGCCGTCCTCTACCTCGGCCGCATCGTCGAGGAGGGGCGCGCGGCGGATGTCGCGGGAGCCCCCTCGCACCCGTACACCGAGGCGCTGCTCTCCGCGACCCCCAGCCTGCTGGAGACCACCGAGCGCATCGTGCTCACCGGCCCGGTCCCCTCCGCGACCAACCCGCCCACCGGCTGCCCGTTCCGTACGCGCTGCTGGAAGGCGGACGACGAGTGCGCCACGGTCTTCCCGGTCCGCACCGACGGCCCCGACGGACACCGCTGGCACTGCGTCCACCCCCAGACCCCCGCGTCCCCCTCCGGGGACCCGATCCCCGCACCGTCCGCAAGGAGCACCGCATGACCGCCCGAACCCCCCGCTACACGGGAGTGATCCCGCCCGTCGTCACCCCGCTCACCGCGGACGGCGAGCTCGACCGCCCCTCCCTGGAGCGGGTCGTGGGGCATCTCATCGACGGTGGTGTCAGCGGGCTGTTCGCCCTCGGCAGCTCCGGCGAGACCGCCTATCTCACGCCCGGCCGGCAGGACCAGGTCATCGAGGTCATCACGGCGGCGGCCGCGGGCCAGGTGCCCGTCCTGGTCGGAGCGATCGAGACGACCACCAACCGGGCGATCGAGCGCGCCAACCGCGCCGTCGAACTCGGTGCGGACGCCGTCGTCGTGACCGCGCCGTTCTACACGCGCACCCACGACATCGAGATCGACCGCCACTTCCGGGACGTCGCCGCGGCCGTCGACGTGCCGCTCCTGGCCTACGACGTGCCGGTCTGCGTGCACAGCAAGCTCGACCCCGAGCTGCTGCTGCCGCTGGCGGCCGACGGGGTACTGGCCGGGGTGAAGGACTCCAGCGGCGACGACGGCTCGTTCCGCAGGCTCGCCATCGGCGCACGGGAGCTGCCCGGCTTCTCCGTGCTCACCGGCCATGAGCTGGTCGTCGACTCGATGATGCTGGCCGGCGCCGACGGCTCGGTACCCGGACTCGGCAACGTCGACCCGCACGGCTACGTCCGCCTCCACGAGGCCGCGGTCCGCGGCGACTGGGCGGCGGCGAGGGCCGAACAGGACCGCCTCGTCGCGCTCTTCGACATCATCCGTGCCGCCCGCCCGGGAACGGCGTCCGCCACCGCCGCGGGCCTCGGCGCGTTCAAGACCGCGCTCATGCTGCGCGGGATCATCGCCACCAACGTGATGAGCCCGCCGATGCGCCGGCTGGACGCCGAGGAGACGGCGGCGATAGCCGGCTGCCTGGACCGCGCGGGACTCTCCAGGATCTGAGGCCCCGGGCCCGTCACACGGACGGGACGACGAGAAGGTCCGGTCGGACAGCGTGGGCTGTCCGACCGGACCTTTTCAGTGCGTGGGGTGTGTCAGCTCTGCGACTTGCGGCTGCGGCGCATCAGCAGGCCGCCACCGAGGACCATCGCGGCGCTGGCGCCACCGGCGATGCCCAGGTTGTCGTTCGCACCGGTGTGCGCCATCTGCGGCGGCTTGTGGTGGTGCGCCGGCTTGTGGGGGTGCCAGGCGTGCGTCGGCGGGTTGTGGGTCGGCGGGTTGTGCGTGGGCGGGTTGTGGTGCGGCGGGTGGTGCGGGGGGTTGTGCGTGGGCGGGTTGTGGTGCGGCGGCTTGTGGTGGTGGTGGCCGGGAGGGCAGTCACCGTTGTGGTGGTGGCCCGGCTTCGTGGGCTTGTGGTGGTGCGGCGGCTTGTGGTGCGTGGGCGGCTTGGGGTGGGTCGGGGGCTTCGGGGTCTCGTTCCCGCCCTCGGCGTTCTCGCACTTGTTGCCGAACGCCGGGTTCAGCGCGCCGACCACGTCGACGGTGTTGCCGCAGGCGTTGACCGGGACGTCCACGGGTGCCTGGATGAGGTTGCCCGACAGCACGCCGGGGGAGTTGGCCGCGACGCCCTCGGCCTGAGCGCCCTGGCCGCCGTCGGAGTCCGAACCGCCGTCGGTGTTCGCGCACTCGTTGCCGAACGCGGGGTTCAGCAGGCCGATCACGTCGACCGTGTTGCCGCAGAGGTTGACGGGCACATGCACCGGCACCTGCACGGCGTTGCCCGAACCGACTCCGGGAGAACCGACGGCAGCACCCTCCGCGGAGGCGTCCGCGAAGGCGTAGCCGCCGGAGGCGGTCAGGATGCCTGACGCCGCCGCCATGACGAGCACGCTTTTACTCAAGGCTTTTCGCATTGATTGCCCTTCCTTTGGACAGTTCACGCGGGCGCAGGTGCCCGCAGTTCATTCATCAGCCGGCGCAGCAACCGTCGGGCGTGCCAGTTCCGCAGGTGAGCGGCCCGTCGGGCGGGCTTGACTTCACGCATAACGACGCTCAGGTGACAGGGAAACGTGGAATCTGTGAAAAACACGTGACCACCCGAACGGGCTACGTATGGGCGTTCGTTTCTGCGGGTCGGCGCATTTGGGCGCGCTCGACTCCGGTCGGGTGAAGGGCTGTTGAGGCTTGAAGCAATTACGGCCGCCACCGAATGTGCTGTGGACGTTTTGCGCCTGTCGCACGGACGTCCGTGACGTCGAGGCATTCGGGTGAATAGAGATAACCAAACGTCCGGCAGCGAGTTGGTCAGTGTGCTCCGGTACGGGGCATCCAGTACGAGAAGGGTTCATCGTGATCAAGAAGGTCCTGGCTACGGGTGCGGTCGCCGCCTCCATCCTCGGTCTCGGCGCCGCGCAGGCGATGGCCATCGGCAACGACGGCGGCACCACGTCGGTCAACGGCAACGGAGCCTCGCAGTCGTTCGGCAACGCCGAGACCCACGGCGACGGCAGCCCGCAGTTCGGCCTCGTCCAGGGCTCGCTGAACAAGCCCTGCGTCGGTCTGCCGCTCAAGGCCAACGTCGGTTCGCTGGTCGGTCTCGTCCCGGTCGCGGTCCAGGACGTCAACGTCCTGTCCTCGCCGCAGAACCAGCAGTGCACCGAGAACTCCACCCAGGCCAAGGGCGACGAGGCGCTGTCGCACATCCTGGACGGCATCCCGGTCCTCTCCGGCAACGGTGCCGGCAACAGCTGATCCAGCTGTGCACAGGCCCGGGCCGCCGGCGTTCCTCCTCCGAGCGGCCCGGGCCTGCTGCTGCCCTTCGAGGCCTGTCCACGGACGGCCCGTTGATCGCGACGGTGACGTCGCGTGATCGGAACTGCGTCATTCGGGCGGACTTTGAAGAATCTTCGTCTTGAAGAGTTTCGCTTACCGTCTTAAATCGTTACGAATTACAGCGGCGGAGTTACGAGTGATCAGGACCCGCGCTCGTGCGGTACGAAATTCGTTGCCGCTCCGGACTCCGTCAAAGAAAGGGTTGAACGTGAAGTACACCAAGATTGCCGCCGTCGCCGCCGGAACCCTCATGGCGATGGGTGCCGCTGCCCCGGCGTTCGCCGACTCCGGCGCCGAGGGTGCGGCCGTGGGCTCCCCGGGCGTCCTGTCCGGCAACGTGGTCCAGGTCCCGATCCACATCCCGGTCAACGTGTGTGGCAACACCGTGAACGTGATCGGCCTGCTGAACCCGGCCTTCGGGAACACCTGCGTCAACGCCTGATCGTTGTACCGCCGGGTTCGTCCCGGTACCGGTCTGCCCCGGATCGCATCTGTTGCGATCCGGGGCTTTCCTCTTTACTGCGTTCTCCGTCCCGGGAGTTCGCTGCCCTGCCCGGACGCGGCGAAAGGACCTGAGGCCATTTCGCCGGCCCGGGGCGCGGTGCGCCGGCGGCTGGGGGCTGACATCCGGGCGGGCGCGCGGGACGGAGCACCGACAGTGCACCACCGATATGTGCTCGCTGTCCCGCCGTCACACCCGATTCAGTGAATAGTCATGCAATCGATGGGGTGCGTCGGCGGATGATTCCCAGAAAAGCCGAAGGCTCCAGTTGCCCGGCGGCAATCGGGTCGTTAGCCATGGAGAAAGCGGCAGAAGTCACGGCTAAAGAAGGCTGGTGCGGCGCGGGGACGCGACCGAAAAAGCTGCCGCTGCAGAAGGGAACCTGAAAGTGAAGTACGCGAAGACTGCTGCGTTCGTTGCCGGCTCCGTGGTTGCACTGGGAACGGCTGCTCCCGCCTTCGCCGTCACCACCGCCACGGCTCCGAACTTCAGCCTCGACGGCGGTGTCAACCAGGTGGTGGCGGCTGCTCCGCAGGCCGTCGACCCGGTCGTCGACACCGTCGGCGGCGCCGCCGACGCGCTGCAGAAGGACGGCACCGTCACCAAGGTCGCCGGTCAGGCCACCGGTGCGGCCAAGAGCGCGGCCCCGCTCGTGGGCGGCCTCCCGCTCGGCCGCTGACCCGTCCGAGAACGGCAGTTCCCGCTACGAAGCGTGCCGCCTCCCTCCGGTGCAGCACGTCCGTGAACAGGTGGACGTCGAAAACACCGTTCGAGTGAAGCGCCACAACCATTCCCGCCGCCGCGAGTTGATCAAAGCGCTCAGGACAGGCGGGCAACAGAGAACCCCAGAAGGGCTATTTCATGATCAAGAAGATTATGGCCTCGGCAGCCGTCGCTGCTTCCATCGTCGGCGTCTCCGCCGCGGTGGCCCCCGCGGCCATGGCGATCGGCAACGACGGCGGCACCACGTCGGTCAACGGCAACGGTGCGGTGCAGTCGTACGGCAACTCCGCGACCCACGGTGACTGGAGCCCGCAGTTCGCGCTCATCCAGGGTTCGCTGAACAAGCCCTGCATCGCCCTGCCGGCCAAGGTCAACGCCGGTTCGCTGCTCGGCGTCGTCCCGGTCTCGGTCCAGGACCTCAACGTCCTGTCCTCGCCGCAGAACCAGCAGTGCACCGAGAACTCCACCCAGGCCAAGGGTGACGAGGCGCTGTCGCACATCCTCGACGACATCCCGATCCTGTCCGGCAACGGTGCCGCCAACGACTAGCGGTTCCTGCTCCGACCCGTGGGGCCGACCCGTCCGCACGGCAGCCGATCACCGGCCGCCGGGACGCGTCGGCCCCACGCGCGTGCCGGGACGCGGGCCGGAACTCCCCCGAAAGGGCGGGCCGCTGGGCCGGTTGCCGTAGCGGCGCCGGGCCCTTTCGCCCACAACGGGTATGGCCCACTCATGGACCAGTACGACAGCAGCCGCCCGCGGGACCGGCACAGCGGCCCGGAAGGCGGCACACCGATCTACGACCGGCTCCTCGCCGAGTGGCAGGCGGCCAGGGGCGAACCGGAACGGCCGGAACCCGAGGAGCGGGGACCGGCCGGCGCGGGCGGGCTCGTACCGGCGGCGCGCACCTCCGGCGAGGCCTTCCCGGGTTGACGAAACGGTGTCGAACTTACACTGGATCGAACCCATTTGAGTGGAAGTGCGCAACCGATCGAGCCGTGAGGGGTTGATCAGTACGTTCCAGAACGGGACGCTTCGAAAGGTGACGTGTGATGAAGAAGATGATGGCCGGCGCGGCAGTAGCCGTGTCCATGGTCGGCCTGTCCGCCGCGGTGGCCCCCTCGGCCATGGCGATCGGTAACGACCAGGGCACGACGACGGTCAACGGCAACGGCGCCGAGTCCTCGTACGGCAACAGCGTGACCCGGGGCGACGGCAGCCCGCAGGCCCAGCTCATCCAGGGCACGCTGAACGACCTGTGCCTCGGTGTGCCGGTCAAGGCCAACGTCGGTTCGCTGGTCGGTCTCGTCCCGGTCGCGGTCCAGGACGTCAACGTCCTGTCCAACCCGCAGAACCAGCAGTGCGCCGACAACTCCACCCAGGCCAAGGGCGACGAGCCCCTCTCGCACCTGGTGGACGACATCCCGGTCCTCTCCGGTAACGGCGTCGCCAACAACTGACGTTCCGCACACGTGCCGTGGGCGGTCCGGGGAGTCCCGGGCCGCCCGCAGCACGTCGGTGGACCGCCGGCGGAACACCCGGGTACGCGCGATGCCCACCGCTCCACGGGGGAGCGGTGGGCCGGTCTCTTATAAACAACATACGCTGCCGACGAAAGTCC
>NZ_JBHXUW010000036.1:0-84472 GCF_042672475.1 Streptomyces sp. NPDC127177 | reverse complement strand
CGGTGGAGACACCGTGCGGCCCCGCGCCGTTTCCGATCACCATTGACGCAGATACGGCAGCCTTATAACTTCACTATACGGATTGTTGATTCCGGGAAGCGGAAACAGCGAGAGTGTGGAGGATGCGGAGATGGGTCAGCAGGAGAAGGTGGCGACGAGCCTCGCCGGTGCGGTGAGCGACGGGATCAGCGCCTCCCTCACGGACGTGGACACCGAGCTCGCCCGCCGCTACCCCGGCGACCCCGGGACCCGCCAGCCCGTCCACACGGTCTACGTGCCGGGCGACACCTTCACCGCGGGCACCATCCGTTCCTGGGGCGACCGGGCGCTGACGGCCCTCGACGAACACGCCCCCGACGCGGCCTCCCTCGCCGCGGTCCTCGGCATCCCGGACGAGCTCGCCGGGCCCGTCCACGACCGGGTGCGCGCCAAGCTCCGGCGCGAGCCGGTCGAGGACCTGCGGATCGACTTCGAGGACGGCTACGGTCCCCGCTCCGACGCCGAGGAGGACGAGGCGGCGGCCCGTGCGGCGCGACTGGTCTCCGAGGCGTACGGGAACGGCACGGCGGCCCCGTACATGGGCATCCGGATGAAGTGCATGGAAGCGTCCGTCCGCGACCGGGGAATCCGCACCACGGATGTCTTCCTCACCGGGCTGATGAGGGCGGGCGGACTCCCCGACGGACTGGTGCTCACCCTGCCGAAGGTGACGTACCCCGAACAGGTCACGGCCTTCGTCCAGCTCCTGGAAGCGTTCGAGAAGGCGCACTCGCTGCCCCCGGGCCGGCTCGGCTTCGAGATCCAGATCGAGACCAGCCAGTCCATCCTGGCCGCCGACGGCACCGCGGCCGTCGCCCGGATGATCGACGCCGCGCGGGGCCGCGCGACCGGTCTGCACTACGGAACCTTCGACTACAGCGCCTGTGTCGGTGTCAGTGCCGCCTATCAGGCGAGCGACCACCCGGCGGCCGACCACGCCAAGGCCGTCATGCAGGTGGCCGCGGCCGGCACCGGGGTGCGTGTATGCGACGGCTCGACCAATGTGCTGCCCGTCGGCCCGACCCCGCAGGTCCACGAAGCCTGGCGGCTGCACTACGGCCTCACCAGGCGCGCTCTGGCCCGCGCCTACTACCAGGGCTGGGACATGCACCCCGGTCATCTTCCGACGCGTTACGCGGCCGTCTACGCCTTCTACCGGGAGGGCCTGGAGCAGGCCGCGGCCCGGCTCGCCGCTTACGTGGCCAAGGCGGGCGGCGACGTGATGGACGAACCCGCCACCGCCAAGGCGCTCAGCGGCTATCTGCTGCGCGGCATCGACTGCGGCGCGCTGGACACCGCCGAGGTTGCCCGGCTGACCGGGCTGACCCGCGCGGACCTCGACGCCTTCGCCTCACCGCGGCGCGGCGGGCTGACCGTCACCGCGCCGTAGGGCGGGTCCGGAAGGCCCGGCCCGCCCGTGGTTCCGCGGTCAGGCCGGGCGCAGTTCGCCCGAACCGCGTGCGATGAGACTGGTGGGGAGCTCCACCCGCACCGGCGCGTGGGCGGCTCCGTCGAGGCGGCGGAAGAGGTGCTCGGCCGCGGTGCGGCCCACGGTCGCGGCGTCCTGGGAGACGACGGTGATACCGAGCAGGTCCGCGAGCTCGATGTCGTCGAAACCGACCAGGGCGACCGGGCTTTCCCGGTCGGCCAGTACACGCACCACCGTCACCGTCACCCGGTTGTTGCCCGAGAACAGCGCGGTGACCGGCTCCGGGCCCGAGAGCATGGTCTCGGTCGCCCGGCGGACCCGGTCGGGATCCGTGGAGCCGAGGGAGACCCAGGAGTCCTGCACGGTTATCCCGGCGTCCGTCATGGCGGTGTGATAGCCGCGCAACCGCTCAGTGGCGGTGTGGATGCGCGGCTGGTCACCGATGAACCCGATCCGGCGGTGGCCGTGCGCGATCAGATGCGCGACGCCCTGACGTGCTCCGCCGAAGCTGTCGGACAGCACCATGTCGGCATCGATGCGGCCCGCGGGCCGGTCCACGAAGACCGTCGCGATGCCGGCCCTGATCTCCTGCTCCAGGTAGCGGTGGTCGTCACCGGCGGGAATCACGATGAGCCCGTCGACCCGGCGCGCGCACAGTGCGAGCACGAGCTCCTGCTCGCGCTCCGGGTCCTCGGCGCTCGAACCGTTGATGAGCAGGGCGCCGTGCGCGCGGGCGACCTCTTCCACGGCGCGGCTCAGCGGCCCGTAGAAGGGGTCGGCGAGGTCCTCCAGGACGAGGCCGATGGAAGCGGTGCGCCCCTTGCGCAGCACGCGCGCGCTGTCGTTGCGACGGAAGCCCAGGGCGTCGATGGCCTCCTGGACCCGGCGCTCGGTGTCGGGCGTGACGCCCGGCTCGCTGTTGACCACGCGCGAGACCGTCTTGAGCCCCACGCCGGCACGCGCGGCCACATCCTTCATGGTCGGCCGGTTGCCGTAACGGGTTTCGGGCTGACGAGTGGTCTCGGCCACGGTGCGCTGTCCTGTCGTCGGGTGCGGGCGGTCCGGCAGGACCGCGGAGGGTACCGCGTAGGGTGCCGGAGGCTGTGGCCTTGAGCATAGGCCCTGGACAACGTTGTCAGCTGAATGGAGACTATGCAGACCAATCACTGAAGCCGCAGGTCCCACCCTTCTCACCATCCGGAGCCCACACCGATGCATACCGACCTCGTAGCCGCGCTGGACATCGGGGGCACCAAGATCGCCGGCGCGTTGGTGGACGACAGCGGCTCGCTCCTCGTACGCGCTCAGCGGCCGACGCCCGCCAGGGAGAGCGGGGAGAAGGTCATGGAGGCGGTCGGTGACGTGGTGGCGGAGCTGGCCGCGTCGCCCCTGTGGGGACGGGCATCGGCCGTCGGGATCGGCAGCGCCGGCCCGGTGGACGCGACGTCCGGGACGGTCAGCCCGGTCAACGTTCCCGGGTGGCGCGACTTCCCGCTGGTGGAGCGGGTGAGCGGGGCGGCAGGCGGGCTGCCGGTCGAGCTGGTCGGTGACGGCGTCGCGATGACCGCTGCCGAGCACTGGCTGGGCGCGGCCCGCGGATACGACAACGCGCTGTGCATGGTCGTGTCGACCGGCGTCGGAGGAGGCCTCGTCCTCGGCGGCACCCTCCGCCCCGGCCCGAGCGGCAACGCGGGCCACATCGGCCACATCAGCGTCGACCTGGACGGCGATCCCTGCCCGTGCGGTTCGCGCGGCTGCGTCGAACGCATCGCCAGTGGGCCCAATATCGCCCGCAGGGCGCTGGAGGGCGGCTGGCGGCCGGGCCCGGACGGCGACGCGTCGGCCGCGTCGGTCGCGGTCGCCGCGAGGGCGGGAGACCCGGTCGCGGTGGCCTCTTTCGAACGGGCCGCACAGGCACTGGCCGCGGGCATCGCCGCGACGGCCACCCTTGTCGAGATCGACATCGCGGTGATCGGCGGGGGAGTGGCCGGCGCGGGCGAGGTCCTCTTCGCCCCCCTGCGCAGCGCCCTGCGCCGCTACGCCACCCTCTCGTTCGTCCAGCAGCTCACCGTGGCGCCCGCGGTCATGGGCAACGACGCCGGCCTGGTGGGCGCCGCCGCCGCGGCCTTCGCGGTGCGGGCGGGCGCGGACGGAGTGGTCCCGGTCTAGGGCGTGCAGGGACCGTGGGCGGCCCGCCGGGTCTCCCGGAGTTCCCCGCCTACGCCTCGGGGGCCTGCCCGGTCTCGAAACGGGAGATCTTCCCGCCCTCGACGGTGAACCGCCAGGCCGTCCGCATCGGCCCCAAGGTGTCGTTGCTGTACTCGACGACGAGCGTCTGCCCGCCGTCCGTCTCGGTCTGGACGTCCATCCGGCCGTTCGAGGAGAAGATCTCCCGGTCGGTCCACTCCCGCAGATCGCGGGCGGAGCCGTCGTCGGACATCGTGGCGTCCGGGGTGAGGACGGCGAAGAAGGCCTGCCGGTCGTTTGCGTTGACGGCGCTCACGAAGGCACGCACGGCGGGGTCACTGAGCTGTTCCGCGGAAAGGGGCATGGCCCTACCCGTACACCGCCCCGGCCCGACCCCGTCGGAACCCGGCCGGGCGCCGGCGCCCGGGGTCGGCCACCCGGGCGATCCGGCGGGTGCGAACCGGTGGAGTCCGCGCCCCGCCGGTTCGCACGAAGCGTCCGGGCGGGTCAGCAGCTGATCCGCAGGTCCGCCCAGTCCGCGTGGTCGGAATCGTCGCCGTCCCCGCCGTCGGTGACGACCAGACGGACGACCCGCGCACCGCTCACGTCCGCCGAGAGGGGCTGCGCCGGCATCGCGTTGGTCAGTACCCCGGTCGTGGCCGCCTTCGTGGCGTCCGCCCAGATCTCGAAGGCCACACTTCCCTTGTCGCCCTTCTCGTCGTCCACGCCGACCCGGGCGTCGACCGTGCCGCACGCTCCGCCCGTGTAGTACTCGACGGTGCTGTCCGCGTGCACACCCAGCCCCTTCGCGTAGACCTCGCCGCCGATGGTGAGCGGATTCCCGTCTCCGGCCGCGCTCTCACCGTTGCTGGTGTCCTTCTCCACCGGCCCGTAGCCGTTGGACGCGGACAGCTGCGGCAGATCGCTGAGGTAGCCGCCACCGGCCGGTGGCGGCACCACCACATGGGCCTGGAAGGGCACCGAGGACGACACCCGCTTCCCGGTGGGCGAGCGGTACTTCGCGTTGAGCGTCAGGTCGTACGTGCCGGTGGCCGTGCCGGCCGGGGCCGTCACCCGCCAGCGTGTGGTGAGCGCCCGGCCGGTGAGCAGTGCCGGGGCGGTCGTCGCCGAGCCGGCCCCGACCCGCCAGCCGGACGGCCCGGTGAGGGCCGCGGAGACGCTCAGGGCGGGTGTGCGGCCCAGATCCGTGATCGTGGTCGTCAGCGGGGCCGTACGGCCGGCCTCGACCAACGTGCTGCCCTGCAGACCGAGTTCGGTGGCCGGCGGATGCGAGGACCAGGTCCGGTCGGCGGCGACGCGCAGCAGCACGGTGCCGTGCGCGGGGACGGTCGCCGATATGTCACCGGCCGTGTTGAAGTCCTTGTGCTCCCACAGATCGCGCATGGTGTAGCCGGCGGCCCGCGGCAGTCCCGCCGCCGCGGCCGTCGTCGAGATCCGCTGTGCGCTCCCGGTCTCGTTGAACAGGGCCACCGCCCGGCTGCCGTCCCGCATCTCCTTGGCGACGACCCACCGTCCCCCGTCGGACGAGAGCACGGTGCCCTGCTTGCCCAGCGGGTCCTGGTCGACCGCGATGACCTCGTCGTTGGAGAGGATGTCGAACGTCTCCGGCGTCGCCGTACGCAGATCGGAACCGATGAGCAGCGGGGCGGCCATCACCGACCACATGGAGAAGTGGGTGCGGTACTCCGTGTCCGTCATCCCGCCGTTGCCGACCTCCAGCATGTCGGGGTCGTTCCAGCGTCCCGGCCCGGCGGCCGCGGCGAGCGGCAGATTCTGCTTCATGATCGACAGCATGCTGCTCCAGCTGTCGTTGATGTCGCCCGTCGTGCGCCAGAGGTTGCCGAGTTCCCCGGCCCATTCCCAGGGTTTGTTCTGCCCCCATTCGCAGATGCTGTAGACGATGGGCCGGCCGGTGGCGGCGAGCGCGTCGCGCATCGTCGTATAGCGTTCTTTCGCGTCGACGCCCTGGTTGTTGCAGTTGTCGTACTTGAGGTAGTCGACGCCCCAGTCGGCGAACTGCTGCGCATCGCTGTACTCATGGCCGAGCGCACCGGGAAGACCGACGCTGTCGCAGGTCTTGGTGCCTGCGCTGGTGTAGATGCCTAGTTTGAGCCCCTTCGAGTGGACGTAATCCGCGACGGCCTTGATGCCGTTCGGGAATCGCACCGGATCGGCCTCCAGCTTGCCGTCCGCATTGCGCTGCGGCACGGCCCAGCAGTCGTCCAGATTGACGAACTGATAGCCGGCTTCCTTGAGGCCCTTCTCGACGAAGATATCCGCGATGCCCTTGACCATCGACTCGTTGAACTCCGCCCGGCAATGGGTCGAGTTCCAGTTGTTGAAGCCCATCGGGGGTGTGAGGGCGAGGCCGTCGCCGGCCTGTGCGCCGACGGCGGGTGCCGGGCCGGGGGCCGGAGCCGGGGAATGGGCCGCGGCCGGGAAGGCGATTCCCGCCGCGCACAGAAGACCCGCGGCCAGCGCTCCGATGACTCTCCGGCGGCCTGTTCGTGTTGTACGGACTGGAAGATGACGCATCGTTACGTTCCTCCGGACTCGTGCGGAATCACGTGACGGCATGTGCACGCCAAGACGAGCGATTACGTTAGAGCGTGTTGAAGTCTGTTGGAAGGGGGGTGGTGCCGGTTGTTCGGTATCTCGTCAAAACCCTTGACTGGACCCCTGGTTGGAGGTGAGATCCAAGCGCACGTTCGGTTGTGTTGGGTTGCCTTCCGGAGGAGGGGGTCATGGCGCGCTCGTACGACAGGTCAGATGTGCCCGGCAGTGTCGCAGGACATCGGATGTCCCGGCGGAGTCTGTTGCGTGGTGCGGCGGTCGGTGCCGGAGCGGTCACGCTTCCCGCGCTGCTCACCGCGTGCGGCGGCGGCCCCGGTGGGGACGGCAAGACGATCACCCTGGGCTCGAATTCATCCGACCCCGTCCCGAAGAAGGCGTTCGCCGAGGCCTTCAGCGCCTACGCCGCTCAGTCCGACGGCAGGAAGGTGAAGGTCAACACCGTTGACCACAACACCTTTCAGGAGAACATCAACCGGTATCTGCAGGGCAAGCCCGACGACGTCTTCATGTGGTTCGCCGGAAACCGTATGCAGTTCTTCGCCGAGAAGGGCCTGTTGCACGACATCAGTGACAACTGGCAGGGCTACAAGGGATTCTCCGACGCTCTGAAGGCCCAGTCGTCCGGCGCGGACGGCAAGCAGTACCTCACTCCGTACTACTACTATCCGTGGGCCGTCTTCCACCGTAAGAGCCTGTTCTCCGAGCGAGGCTACCGGGCGCCGAAGACGCTGGACGAGTACGTGGCACTCGCCAAGCAGATGAAGAAGGACAAGCTCGATCCCATCGCGTTCTGCGACAAGGACGGCTGGCCTGCCATGGGCACCTTCGACTACATCAACATGCGTACCAACGGATACGAATTCCACAAGAGCCTGATGGCCGGCGAGGAAGCCTGGACGGACAAGCGGGTCAGGGAG
This sequence comes from Streptomyces sp. NPDC127177, assembly GCF_042672475.1. NCBI lineage: Bacteria > Bacillati > Actinomycetota > Actinomycetes > Kitasatosporales > Streptomycetaceae > Streptomyces > Streptomyces sp. NPDC127177. The sequence continues at coordinate 77,305 of NZ_JBHXUW010000036.1, read as the reverse complement.
GTCTTCGACACCTGGCGACGGCTCCTTCCGTACTGCCAGCAGGGTGCCAACGGCCGCACCTGGCAGGAGGCGGCGACCAGCCTCCAGAAGCGCGAGGCGGGAATGGCGGTCTTCGGACTGCCGCACCCCGGGGCCCAGTTCCCCAAGGCGGAACAGAGCGACCTGGACTTCTTCCCGTTCCCCGTCATCAACCCCGAGCACGGCCAGGACGCGGTCGAGGCCCCCATCGACGGGTTCCTGCTGGCGAAGAAGTCCAAGAACCTCAAGAACAAGAAGTCCCTGGAGAGCGCCAAGGACCTGCTGAAGTGGCTCGCCACCGGCAAGGCCGAGGACATCTACCTGAAGAGCGACCCGAACAACATCGCGGTCAGCGACCAGGCGGACACCTCCCAGTACTCCGCCCTGCAGCAGAAGGCCGTCGACATGATCTCCGGGGCGAAGCAGATCTCCCAGTTCATGGACCGGGACACCCGCCCGGACTTCGCCTCCACGGTCATGATCCCGGCGATCCAGAAGTTCATCAGCAGTCCGAACGATGTGGACGGTCTGGTCAACGACATCGAACGGCAGAAGAAGAGCATCTTCACCTCGGACTGAACCTGGAGCACCGACCGTGTCGTTCATCTCGGGGCGGCGCACCGGACAGCGGGGTACGCGGCGGTTCACCCGCCGCGACCTCGCCGTCCTCGGTGTGCTGCTCGGCATACCAGTCCTGCTCGACCTCGCCATCGTCTGGGGACCGACGCTCGCCTCGGTGGTCCTCTCCTTCACCAGCTGGGACGGCATCGGCGACATCAAGTGGGTCGGTACGCGCAACTACGCGAACCTCTTCACCAACTACCCGCAGTTCTGGCCGGCCGCCCGCCACAACCTGCTCTGGCTCGGCTTCCTCGGCCTGGTCGCCGCGCCCTTCGGGCTGCTCCTGGCCGTACTCATCGACAAGGGCGTGCGCTTCAGCCGCTTCTACCAGTCGACGCTGTACATGCCCGTCGTGCTGTCCCTCGCCGTGGTCGGCTTCATCGCCCAGCTGATCTTCTCCCGCGACCAGGGCGCCCTCAACGCGATCATCGGCGACACCGGCAGTCCGACCGACTGGCTGGGCGACCCCGACCTCAACATCTGGATGATCCTGCTGGCCGCCGCGTGGCGTCACACCGGCTACGTGATGATCCTCTACCTCGCCGGGCTCAAGGCCATCGACCCCTCCCTCAAGGAGGCCGCCGCGATCGACGGGGCGAGCGAGACCCAGACCTTCTTCCGGATCGTCTTCCCCACGCTCCGGCCGGTCAACGTCATCGTCGGGGTCATCACCGTCATCGAGTCGCTGCGCGCCTTCGACATCGTGTACGCGGTCAACCACGGCCGCAACGGTCTCGAACTGCTCTCGGTGCTCGTCACCGACAACATCATCGGAGAGGCCAGCCGGATCGGGTTCGGTTCCGCCATCGCAGTCGTCCTGCTCGCCGTCTCACTGGGATTCGTCGTGACGTATCTGGTCCAGGAGCTCCGAGGGGAGAAGAACCGATGACCACCGAAGCCGCCGCAGTCCGCCCGGTACCGCCTGCGACCCCCGTCACCGCCCGCCGCAGGATCCGCCCCGGCCGGCTCGGCGTGCACGCGTTCCTGATGACGGTCTCGCTGGCCTTCCTCGCACCGCTGGCCCTCGCCGTGTACGCCTCGTTGCGGCCGTACGACGAGACGTCCGAACACGGCTACTTCTCGCTGCCTCGCCATCTCTCCCTGGACTACTACCGGCAGGCGTTCAGCGACTCGGGCATGACGAAGTACTTCGTCAACACCATGATCATCGCGGTCCCGGGGGTGCTCGTCACCCTCTTCCTCGCCTCGTTCGTGGCCTTCGCGCTCGCCCGGCTGAGGATGCGCGGCGGGCTCGTCCTGCTGATGCTCTTCACCGCCGGGAACCTGCTCCCGCAGCAGGTGATCGTCACCCCCCTGTACGTCGTCTTCAACCGCATCCCGCTGCCCTACTGGATGTCCGACTCGATGACGATGTTCGACTCGTACTGGGCCGTCGTCCTCGTGCAGATCGGCTTCCAGCTCGGATTCTGCGTCTTCGTCCTGGCCAACTTCATGCGCACCCTCCCGCAGGAGATCCTGGAGGCGGCCGTGGTGGACGGGGCGGGTGTCTGGACCCAGTTCTGGCGGATCACCCTGCCCCTGTGCCGCCCGGCGCTCGCCGCGCTCGGCACGCTCCAGTTCACCTGGATGTACAACGACTTCCTCTGGGCCCTGGTCTTCATCTCCGACGGTGACAAACTTCCGGTCACCTCGGCCCTGAACAACCTGCGTGGCCAGTTCTTCACGGACTACAACCTGCTCGCCGCCGGCTCGGTGATCGTGGCGCTGCCGACGCTCATAGTGTTCCTGCTGCTGCAGAGGCACTTCATCGCGGGGCTGACGCTGGGGTCCAGCAAGTAGTTCGCTCGCGACGTTCTCCCGTGACGGCTCACTCCGGCGCCGGGAGGCCGTTGCGGTACGTGAAGCACCCGCTCGGAGTCCTGCCGGCGGCGAAGAGGCCGGCACGTCGCCGGGGCCGGGACCTGCGCAGACACCGGGCCCGGACCGGGCGGCGTGCCTCCGTTGGAGTCACGTGGGGGCCGGTGACCGAGGAAGTTGTCAGTGGTCGGTGCCATCCTGCTGCTATGGACGAGATCATCAGGCGTCGCGTGTACGGCGCCGATCACGACGACCCCGACCCCGGGCCCCGGCCGGGGCGTGTCTACCGGGAACTGGTGGGCGGGCCGCTCGACGGGCTGCTGCTGGATGTGACCGGATGGACGGAGGTCGCCCTGGCGGACGGCTCCGCCCTGATCACCGAGATCGGCTCGTACGGCGCAGGCGGCAGGGCGGAGTACGGGCCGAGGACGGACGAGCCGTACAAGTGGGACTGGCGGGGTGACACTCCCTGAGTGCGGGCGAGAGGCCGTTCGGCGGGTTCTGTCCCGTCGCGCAGCGCCGGTCACGGGGCTGAGGGCTGTCCAGTAGCATCCCCCGGATGGCCCGCAGTGCGAAGAAGTCCCGGCGGCTCGTCGCGGATGGCGTCACGTTCCTCTGGTCGGTGACACACCGGCACCGCCGTGACGATGCCAGGCTCGTGGGCTGCCGGGAAACCCTCGCCGTCCGCCCCGTCGTCGGCAGGGGACGGCTGGAGGTGGCCTTCGAGGGCGGACCGGGGCGGATGGTGCCCGACGGCCTTCTGCCCTCCGGCGTGGTGGGCAAGGTCGCGGGCGTGTACCTCAACCTCAACGAGCCGGGCACCGCCCGCGCCCTGCTCGACGAGGCCCTGTCCCGCGGCTGGTGTACCGACGCGCCGGCCGTCCACGTCATGGACGGCTGGGAGCTCTTCGACGCCGTGTCCGACCGCCGGAACGGGCCCGCGTCCGACCCGCGGCCGGAGCAGGACCCCACCGGCCGGCCCTGAGCGCGGGCACCGGCCGTTCGCCCGGCGGTGTCCTTCCGGGCTCAGCGGCCCCGGTCCGAGGACTGCTGCGGCACGATCACCAGGAACGCGTCCCGTTCCAGGTCCATCACGACCTCCGCCGCGACGCCCTCGCCGCGGCGGGCCGCCGCGAACTCCTCGGCCGGCCAGCTTCCCCGTGGGCCTCCTGCGGGGAACTGTTCAAGCACGGTGCGAAGCACGGTCCACCCCCTGTCGTTCTCTCTGCTGTCCGCTCCAACGACGTCCGGCCGTCCCCGTTACGGCTCCGCGGAAGCCGTCCCTCCGGTACCGCGGCCGTCCGCGACGGCCGCCCGCGGTTGCGGTCGTGCAACGCCCGTCGCCTCAAACGGGTTTTCGCGGCAGGGTGTTGCGGGCAAGCCACAGGGGGCTACGGAAGAGGGGGAACCGTGATCGTCTGGATCAACGGTGCGTTCAGCGCGGGCAAGACCAGCGCCGCGCGCGAACTGATCGATCTGATCCCGAACAGCACCTTCTACGACCCGGAACTGACCGGCGCGGGGCTGCGGTGTCTGCTGCCCCAGAAGAGGCTCGCCGAGGTGACCGACTTCCAGGACCTGCCGATCTGGCGGCGTCTGGTGGTGGACACCGCGGCGGCCCTGCTCGCCGAGGTCGGTGGGGTACTGGTGGTGCCGATGACGCTGCTGCGACAGGAGTATCGCGACGAGATCTTCGGAGGGCTCGCCTCCCGGCGCATTCCGGTGCGCCATGTGCTGCTCTCACCTGAGGAAACGATCCTGCGGCAACGGATCGCCGACCGAGTGGAGTTCGCAGACGACCCGGAGCACAGCGAACGGGTCCGCCAGTGGGCGTACGAGCACATCGGGCCCTACCGCTCGGCGCTCGACTGGATCGCCGCGGACGCCCACACCATCGACAACAGCGCCCTCACCCCGCAGGCGACCGCCGAGCTCATCGCCGAGGCCCTGCACACGGGGGCGGCACCGGCCTGCGAAATCGTGCAGACACCCGATCCGACCGCGGAGACCGTCGCGGCCGGGGTGCTGCTCTTCGACGAGGACGACCGCGTACTGCTCGTCGACCCCACCTACAAACCCGGCTGGGAGTTCCCCGGCGGCGTGGTGGAGTCCGGCGAGGCCCCGGCGCAGGCCGGAATCAGGGAGGTCGCCGAGGAGATAGGGATACGGCTCGAACGGGTGCCGAAACTGCTCGTGATCGACTGGGAGGCGCCCGAGCCGCCCGGATTCGGCGGCCTGCGGCTGCTCTTCGACGGCGGCCTGCTGCCCGGCCGGGACGCCGAACGGCTGCTGCTGCCCGGCTCCGAACTGCGCGGCTGGCGCTTCGTCACCGAGGCCGAGGCCGCCACCATGCTGCCGCCCACCCGGTTCGAACGGCTGCGCTGGGCGCTGCGTGCCCGTGAACAGTCAGCCGTTCTCAACCTGGAGGCCGGAGTCCCGGTCGGCTGAGGCGCGCAGCACCGCCGCGGCGCCGGTGGTGACGGGATCACCGTGTCCGAAGCAGACCGTGGCCGGTTCCAGCGCCGCAAGCCGCTGGAACGAGGCCACGGCCTGCGCGCGGTCGATGTTGAAGACGCCGAGCATCACCCGGCCCGCGGCGGCGACGCAGTCCCCGGTGAACAGCACCCCGTGCGCGGGCAGATGGACACCGATGGAACCCGGGGTGTGGCCGGGGGAGTGGACGACCCGCGCGCCGCCGCCGAAGCCGATCGTCGATCCGTCGGACAGCTCGCGGTCGACCCGGGTCGGCGGGGCCGCGGGCACGGTCAGCGCCTTCTCCCACAACGGGAGTTCCCAGTCCAGCAGCACCGGGTCGGCGACCTCCTCCTCGCCCCGGATCACCGCTGCGTCGAGCCGGTGCGCCAGGATCTCGGCGCCGTGGCGGTCCGCGAGCTCCTGCGCGGCGCCGTAGTGGTCGTTGTGGCCGTGCGTGATGACGATCCGGGATATTCGGCCGGGGTCCAGACCGAGGCCGCGGACCGCGTCCTCGATGCCGGGCGCGGCGTCGACGGCGCCCGCGTCGACGAGGGTCAGCTCGTCCTCGTCACGCCAGAGGTAGGCCTGACCGATCGGGAACCGGAACATGTGCAACCGGGGAAGTACTTCGACGAGATCCATGCGACGAACGTAGGCAACGGCCGACGTCCGCCGCACGGATCTACGCTCTGGGCGTGCTTCGCCCAACGCGTAGCCGGTGCGGACCGCGGCAGGCCCGCACCGGGCCGGCGCGGCGGGGGACGAGCCCGCTCAGCCCTGCTTGGACGCGGCGTAGTTCCGCAGGAACAGCGCCACGGTCACCGACATCCGCTCCAGTTCCCCGGGCGAGACGCTCTCGTTCACCGCGTGTATCTGCGCCTCGGGCTCGCTCAGGCCGATCAGCAGGATCTCCGCCTGCGGGTACAGCCCGGCCAGTGTGTTGCAGAGCGGGATCGAGCCGCCCATGCCGCTGGACTGCATCTCCTCGCCCGGGTACGCGTCCCGCATGGCATCCGCCATCGCCGAGTACGCCGGGCTGGTGACATCGGCGCGGAACGGCTGCCCCTGGCCCACCTGCTCGACCGCGACCCGGGCGCCCCACGGGGTGTGCGACTCCAGATGCGCGGTGAGCAGCTTCGTCGCCTCGTCGGCGTCCACGCCCGGCGGCACCCTCAGACTGATCTGCGCCCGCGCGCTCGCCTGCACCGAGGGCGTCGCACCGACGACCGGCGGGCAGTCGATCCCGATCACCGTGACGGCCGGGCGCGCCCAGATCCGGTCCGCGACCGTACCGGTGCTGATCAGCTCCACTCCGTCGAGCACCTTCGCGTCCTCGCGGAACTCGGCCTCCGGGTACTGCAGACCGTCCCACGCCGCACCGGTGGTGAGGCCGTCGACGGTCGTCGTACCGTCCTCGTCGCGCAGCGAGGCGAGCAGCTGGATCATCGCGGCCAGAGCGTCCGGCGCGGCGCCGCCGAACTGCCCGGAGTGCAGGTTCCCTTCGAGGGTGTCGAGCCGGACCCGCAGCATCGTCATCCCGCGCAGGGTCGCGGTGACCGTGGGCAGACCGACCCGGAAGTTCCCGGTGTCGCCGATGACGACGGTGTCGGCGGCGAGCAGCTCCGGGTGCGCCTGCGCGTACTGCTCCAGACCTCCGGTGCCCTGCTCCTCCGAGCCCTCGACGATCAACTTGACGGAGACCGGTATCCCGCCGTTCGCCCGGAGGGCGCGCAGCGCGAGGAGATGCATGATCAGCCCGCCCTTGCAGTCGGCCGTGCCCCGGCCGAACCACCGGCCGTCACGTTCCGTCAGCTCGAACGGCGGGGAGAGCCACGCGGCCTCGTCGAGCGGGGGCTGCACGTCGTAGTGCGCGTAGAGCAGCACGGTGGGCGCGCCGGCCGGTCCGGGCAGGAAACCGTAGACGGACCGGCTGCCGTCCGGGGTGTCGAGCAGGGCGACGTCCTGGAAGTCCTCGGCGCGCAGCGCCGCCGCCACCCAGTCGGCGGCGGCGTCGCACTCGCTCCTCGGATACACCGCGGGGTCCGCCACCGACTGGAAGGCCACCAGCTCGGTCAGCTCCGCCTTGGCGCGGGGCATCAGTGAGGCGATGGTCTCGGAAATCGGATGGGCGGTCATGGGCACGCTCCTAGCAGGTGCGACGTTATGTGTACGAATCCGTGTACTTGAACGCCGCGAATACGGCGTTGCGGTCACGACGGAGGCACGGCCGATCCTCCCACAGCAGGGGTTGGTCGGAACGCGCCGTAGGATGCCGTGAGCAGCTTGGGCCACTGGTCGGATCGGGAGCAGAAGCACATCGTGAGCAGCGAGAACGCAGACGCCGGACATGAGCACGAAGACTCGTCCGTGTGGGACGTCGTCGTAGTCGGCGCCGGACCGGCGGGAGCCTCCGCGGCATACGCGGCGGCGGTCGCCGGCCGTCGGGTGCTGCTGCTGGAGAAGGCGGAACTGCCCCGTTACAAAACGTGCGGCGGCGGAATTATCGGGTATTCGCGTGATTCGCTGCCCCCTGGATTCGAACTCCCCCTGCGGGACCGGATCCACGCGGTCACGTTCTCGCTGAACGGCAGGCTGGCGCGGACCCGCCGCTCCAGGCGGATGCTCTTCGGGCTGATCAACCGCCCCGAGTTCGACGCGGGCCTGGTCGAGGAGGCGCAGAAGGCCGGTGCCGAACTGCGCACGGGTGCGACGGTGTCACGGGTGGAACAGCACGGCGCCGCGGTGCCGGACCGGCGCACGGTCGCGGTCGTGCTGGCCGGCGGCGAGACCGTCCTGGCCCGTGCGGTGGTGGGTGCGGACGGCAGCGCCGGGCGGATAGGAGCCCACGTCGGGGTGAAGCTCGACCAGGTCGACCTGGGCCTGGAGGCGGAGATCCCCGTTCCGCAGACGGTCGCGGAGGACTGGGCGGGCCGGGTGCTGATCGACTGGGGTCCCATGCCGGGGAGTTACGGCTGGGTCTTCCCCAAGGGCGACACCCTGACCGTCGGCGTGATCTCGGCGCGCGGCGACGGCGGCGGAACGAAGCGGTACCTGGAGGACTTCGTCGCGCGGCTCGGCCTGGCCGGATTCGAACCGAAGATCTCCTCGGGCCATCTGACGCGCTGCCGCAGCGACGACTCGCCGCTCTCCCGCGGCCGGGTGCTCGTGTGCGGTGACGCGGCCGGTCTGCTGGAGCCGTGGACCCGCGAGGGGATCTCGTTCGCGCTGCGTTCGGGACGGCTCGCCGGCGAGTGGGCGGTCCGTGTCGCGGAGTCGCACGACGCCGTGGACGCCCGCCGGCAGGCGCTCAACTACGCCTTCGCCATCAAGGCCGGACTCGGCGTCGAGATGAGCGTGGGGCGGCGCATGCTGAAGCTCTTCGAGCGGCGCCCGGGTCTGCTGCACGCGGTGCTCACCGGATTCCGCCCGGCGTGGAACGCCTTCGCGGGCATCACCCGCGGGACGACCTCGCTGGCCGAACTGGTCCGTTCGCATCCGATGGCGCAGCGGGCCCTGTCCGCGATGGACCGCGACTGACCGAGGTGTTCACCGGGGTTCGGCCGGCGGTCAGCCCTCGACGGTGATCCGGAAGACCGGGTGGTCGGGGCAGGCGGCGAGTAGTTCGGCGTCCGTCGACTTCGCCGTGATGCCCTTGAAGTACTGGTTGACCTCCCAGCCCCAGCGCTCCAGGTAGGCGCGGACGACGATCATCTTCTGCTCGTCGTCCGCGATCTCCACGGCGGTGAAGGCACGGTTGTGGCGGCCCCTGCGCAGTTCGCCGCCGCCGGCGACCCGCATGTTGCGCACCCACTGCGAGTGGCCCCGGGCCGAGACCAGGTACTGCACGCCCTCGTGGGTGTGCGGGTTGACGGGGACGCGCTGCAGCCGGCCACTCGTGCGTCCACGGACCGACATCTCCTGCGAGCCGAGCAGGCTCACGCCGTGGCGGGCGAGCCAGCCGACGAAGCTGTTCAGCCGGACGGTGAGCGGACTTCCCTGAAGGTAGTAAGGCTGCGACATGGTGACCCCCACAGTTTGAGAGAGCGGTGCCTCGCTTGTGATCAGTGTGCACGAAAGTGTCGATCCAAAGCAAGAGCACTGCTCTCGTTATTGGTCGCCGCTCTGAACGCGTGACAGACTGCGATCCATGACTGCCATCCGAGGAGCCAGGGAACGGGCCCGTATCGAGGTCACCGCCGCCATCAAGGACGAGGCGAGGAGCCAGCTCGCGGCCGAAGGCGCGGCGAAGCTCTCGCTGCGCGCGGTGGCCCGCGAGCTCGGCATGGTCTCCTCGGCGCTCTACCGCTACTTCCCCAGCCGGGACGAACTGCTCACGGCCCTGATCGTCGACGCGTACGACTCCGTGGGGGAGGCGGCCGAGAACGCCCGCCGGACCGCCGTCGCCGAACACTCCGGGGCCGCCGCCCATCTGACGCACTGGGTCGCGGTGGCCTGTGCGGTGCGCCGATGGGCGCTGGCACACCCGCACGAGTACGCCCTGATCTACGGTTCCCCGGTCCCCGGCTACACGGCTCCGCAGCACACCATCGAACCCGCCTCGCGCGTCGGCCTCGTTCTCGTCGCGGTCGTCGGTGACGCCCACCGCGAGGAGGGCCTCGCGGTCGCACCGCTCCCCGAGGGGCTGCGCCCGGAGGCCGAGCGGCTCGCCGCGGACGTCGCCCCCGACCTGCCACCCGCGGTCGTCGCCCCCCTCGTCGCCGCCTGGTCGCAGCTGTTCGGCCTGATCTCGTTCGAGATCTTCGGTCAGTTCAACCGGGTCGTGGAGGCGAGGGAGGTCTTCTTCCGCCACGCCGTCGAGGAGCTCGCCCGCACGGTCGGTCTGCTCGGTGGCAGCCGGGGCGGCACCGGCACGTCGGACCGGGAGCGGCGCTGAACAGGCGCCGACGCCTGACGGGCCCGGCCGCACAGGAGCCTGCCCAGGCGTGAGGGCGCGGACCGCCCTTCCCCTCCCCGTTCCTCCCCGTTCGCCGTACTCCCCAGGGAGTACGGGTGATCACCACGCCCGGCGGACGCCCGGGCGGTGGTGCGCGGTCTAGCGTGGCCGCCATGGAAGAGCAGCGCTCACAGGCAAGCGGCGGCCCCCCTGGTGAGCAGGGCGGACCGCCGCGGCGCCGGCCGTGGGCACGAGCGGAACCGGACGGCAGAGGGCCCCGGCCCGGTGGCCCCGGCGGGCTTCGGAACCACGACGGTCCGCCGCGCTGGCTGACCGGGGCGCAGCGGCGGCCGGCCGCCCGGCTGCCCTGGCCGTCGACCCTGCTGCTCGGCGTCGTCGTCCTGGTCGGCTCCGACATCGCTGCCCGCGGCCAGCTCGGCGACAAGGCGCCGCTGGACCTGTTCGCCCGGCTGCTCCTCCTCGTCGCCGTTGCGGTGCTGCTGCTGCGTCGCCGCCACCCCGTCGTGGCCGTCTTCGTCAGTTCGGGCGCGGCGACGGTCTACCTCGGGGCCGGCTACCCGTACGGTCCGGTCTTCCTGGCCGTCGCGGTGGGCTGCTTCAGCGCCGTCGTCTCCGGTCACCGCCGGGCCGCGTGGTCGGCTGTCGGCATGGTGTGGGTGGGGCACATCCTGGTCGCCCACTGGCTCTACCGCTGGCTGCCTCCCTCCGGCGACGCGGCCCCGCCCTGGGGGCAGGAGGTGGGGGTTGCCGCCTGGGTGGTGGCCATCGTCGCCGCCGCGGAGTTCGTCCGCGTACGACGGGAGCAGTGGGCCGCCCAGCGGACGGAACGGGCGGCTGCCGAGAAACGGCGGGCCGACGAGGAACGCCTGCGGATGGCCCGCGAACTCCACGACGTCCTGGCGCACAGCATCTCCGTGATCAACGTACAGGCCGGTGTCGGTCTCGCACTCCTCGACTCCGACCCGGAACAGGCCCGTTCGGCGCTCACCACCATCAAGGCCGCCAGCAAGGAGGCGCTCGGCGAGGTGCGGCAGGTCCTCGACACACTGCGTACCCCCGGCGACGCGCCGAGGGCGCCGGCGCCCGGGCTCGACCGGCTGCCCGAACTGGTCGAGCAGGCCGCGAGCACCGGACTGACCGTCACCGTCACGACGGACGGCGCACGCGGTGCCGTGCCGCCCGGCGCGGACCTGGCCGCGTTCCGGATCGTGCAGGAGGCGCTGACCAACGTGGTGCGGCACTCCGGTTCGCGCACCGCTGAGGTCGCGATCGGTTACGAGCCGGACCGCATCCGGCTCCGCATCGACGACGAGGGGCCCGCCACCGGCACGGACGCGGGCGGCAGCGGCAACGGACTGGCCGGCATGCGGGAGCGGGCCGCGGCGTTGGGTGGCACGATCGAGGCGGGTACCCGTCCCGGCGGAGGCTTCCGGGTGCGCGCCGGACTTCCGCTGCCGGCCGACGAAACCGGCGGGACGCCGCACCAGAAGGAGACACCGTGATCCGTGTACTGCTCGCCGACGACCAGTTGCTGGTCCGGGCCGGCTTCCGGGCCCTCCTGGACGCCCAGCCGGACATCGCGGTGGTGGGCGAGGCCGCCGACGGCGCGGAGGCCGTACGCCTGGTGCGCGAACTGCGGCCGGACACCGTGCTGATGGACATCCGGATGCCGCGTCTCGACGGCCTCGCGGCGACCCGCGCCATCACCGGGGACCCCGCGCTGCACGAGGTCAGGGTGGTCATGCTCACCACCTTCGAACTCGACGAGTACGTCTTCGAGGCGATCCGCTCCGGAGCCTCCGGCTTCCTGGTCAAGGACACCGAACCGGACGAGCTGTTGCGGGCCGTCCGGGCGGTGGTCGCAGGTGACGCACTGCTGTCCCCGGGCGTCACCCGGCGCCTCATCGCCGAGTTCGCCGCCCGCTCCAAGGAACCCGCGGCGGCGACGGAGCTGGACGAACTGACGGAACGGGAACGCGAGGTGATGGCCCTGGTCGGCATAGGGCTGTCCAATGAGGAGATCGCCCGCCGGCTCGTTGTCAGCCCGCTCACGGCGAAGACCCACGTCAGCCGCACGATGGTGAAGCTGGGCGCTCGCGACCGGGCCCAACTGGTCGTGCGGGCCTACGAGTCGGGGCTGGTTCGGCCCGGCTGGCTGGGCTGATCCGGCAGTCCAGGGCCGCCCGTGCGCCCGATCTCGGCTGCGGTGTCGCGGCTGCCGAACCGCCACAGGACGTCGATGACGCGTCCCATGAAGACCAGCCCGGCCGTGGCGGTCGCGACGACGAACATCACGGACCGCACGCCGTCGTGCGGCACCAGGAGCATGGTGGGGACCCGGACCGCGACGAACGCGCCGGCGGCCATCAGGGCTCCGGTCAGCACGGCGAATCCGATCTCCACGGTCATGGCGTCCCGTTCGGCCTGGCTCCGGTCTCCCATGTCCGAAGTGTCACAGGCTCGATGACCGGTGGACAACCCCGCCCGTGCGCGGGCGCGTCGCGGCACCGGTGTCCCGGGCGGTCAGTGGTGCCAGGGCAGTTGGACCGGCCGGGCGGGGACACGGCCCGCGACGAGTTCGGCGGCCAGCCCCGCCAGACCGAGCGGCAGGATGAGTTCGCCGCCGGCGGCGGCGAGCTCGTCCACCGCCCACCAACGGTGCCCGGCGTGGTGGGATCGTTCATGCTCCTCCTGCCCGCTGACATCGACGTGGTGGGAGGCGACCCGGTGGTGGAAGAAGTTGTCCCGGAACACGCCCTCGGCCCAGCTGAGTGCCGCGTATCCGGAAGCTTCCGCGATCTTCGGCCCGAGAGCCGCCGCGTCGACGGACAGCCCCGTCTCCTCGCGCAGTTCCCGGGCGGCCGCCTCGGACAGGCTCTCGCCGTCCTCCACACCTCCGCCGGGTGTCCACCAGGTGTGGCCGGCCGCAGGGTCGGCGGGGTCGGTATAGGACTTCAGCAGAAGGATCCGGTCCCTGTCGTCGATCAGCACCACACGGGCGGACTGGCGTCGGAATTTCTCTTGATCGGACATTCCGGAAGGGTAGCCAGCAGGACGCGTTCGCGCCGCCGGAACAACGCCGCCCGCCTCATGGGCGGGTGGCCCTGCTCATGACCAGGTGACCGCGGAGTTCTCGCGCCAGTGCCGGGCGATGCCCTGGTCCCCGGCCACGGTGAGGGCGGTGAGCGGCAGTCGGTTCCAGAGCGTGAGGTAGAGGTCCTGGGCCGTGCCGCTCAACTCGCAGTCCACTGCGCCGTCCGCCGTGGCGCTCGTCCCGCGTACGGCGCGCGGCGGCTCTGCCGAGAGCCGTACGCTCCACACCGTGCCGGTGTCCGTGGCCCTCACCCGCAGGGTGCGCGGTTCCCCGGTGCGCACCCTGCTCCTCGGGCGGGTGTGGAACCCGAGGAGCAGTTCGTCGACACCGTCCACCGCGTGCGCCGCCGCCACGGGTGACAGCGCGCCGCCGCGCGCGGACTCGGCGTCGACCCGGTGCATCGTGGTCTCGTGCGCCTGCCGCCGCGCCCAGAAGGCGAGCGGCGACGGCGCGGCGAAGAAGGTCCAGCACTCCACCTCGGGCGGGGCGCCGTGCAGGGCGGCGACCAGCCGGCGGTGCCCTTCCCGGAACCGGTCGAGGAGTTCGGGCCCGTCCAGGTCGGGCTCCCCGGCGTCGGGGACGTACTCGGTGTGACCCTCGGCCACGAATGCGGTCGCCCAGGTGTGGACCATCGCGGTGTGCCGGAGCAGGTCCCTGACCTGCCAGCCCGGGCAGGTCGGTACCGGTGCCCCGGTGCCGGCCTCCTGGGCTGCCCGCGCCAGCAACCGGCCCTCGGCGGACAGTGAGTTGATGTGCTCCGCGATCTCCATGGCAGGGATTGTGCCAGTGGTCAGGCGCCCTGGGCGTGGGCCGATCGCGTCCGGCCCCCGGCGCCGCGCAGCAGGCGTACGAACCAGCCGAGGACGAACGACTGCACCAGCACGGACACCACGAGGGCCAGATAGACGTACCAGTCGGGACCGCCCGTCTCGGCGCCCCACATCGAACCGCCGACGAGGAAGAGGAACACGGTCGGAGCCGCCAGGAAGAAGAGCCAGACCCCGGCGAACGAGGCGTCCTCGTGGGCGACGAACAGCGTGTCCACGGTGACGAACACCGCAGTGGCCACCACCGCGCCCAGGTAGATCAGTGAGGCGGTGTTGGCGAAGGTGAGGCGCGCGATCGCGCGGAGGTGCTGGCTGCTCATGACCGGCTTGTTCATCGTGTGCTCCCCGTTGGTGGCTGACTCCTCCATCGTGCGTCCGGGGAACCGTTTCTGCCTGAGTACGCCTACTCACTCGCCCCTGTGCGTACGTTCCGGGCGGCGTATCCCAGGGCCGCCGCGGCGGCGGCCAGCAGCGCCACCGTGGTGAGGGCGGCGGGCAGCGAGAGCCAGTCGGTGAGGAAGCCGATCGCCGGCGGTCCGAGCAGCATGCCGCCGTAACCGAGCGTCGAGGCCGCGGCCACTCCACCGGGGCCGGCCAGTTCGCCCGCCCTGCCGACCGCCACCGGGAAGATGTTGGCCAGGCCGAGCCCGGTGACGGCGAATCCGATAAGCGCGAGCCAGGTGGTCGGGGCGAGCGAACCGAGCAGCATGCCCGCCGCCGCCGTACCGCCGCCCGCGACCAGGGTCCGGGTCTGGCCGAGCCGTTCGAGCAGCGCCGTACCGCTGAGCCTGCCCGCCGTCATGGCGAGGGCGAACAGCGAGTAGCCGGCCGCCGCGATCCCCGGGTGGGCGTGCAGGTCCTGTTCCAGGTGGAGGGCGCCCCAGTCCGCGAGTGCGCCCTCGCCGTACGCGGTGCAGAGCGCGATCATGCCGAAGAGGAGCACCACACGGCGTGCCCGGCCGTCCAGGCGCCCGGGGCGCTCCGTGCGAGCGGCCGTGCTCGCCGCGGGCTTCGCGACGGTGTGCCGTAGCAGTACGGGGCCCGCGACGGCGGTCACGAGCAGTCCGATTCCGGTCAGGATCAGGAGGTGCGCCGATGGTGAGAGACCGCCGGCGACCAGCCCGCCGAGTCCGGCTCCGATCATGCCGCCGAGGCTGAACGCAGCGTGGAAACTGGGCATCACGGGGCGTCGCAGGGCGGCGACCAGATCCACCGCCGCGCTGTTCATCGCCACGTTCATCCCGCCGTACGCGGCGCCGAACACCAGGAGAACGAGGCCGAGCGCGAGTGCCGAGTGCGTCCGGGCGGGCAGCGCGATGCTGAGGGACAGCAGTACTCCGCAGACCACGGTCACCGGGTGGCTGCCGAACCGGTGGCAGAGCCGGCCGGTGAGCATCATGGTGATGACGGCACCGGCGGATACGCCGAGGAGTGCGAGGCCGAGGGTGGCGGCCGATGCGCCGGTCTGGTGCTTGATGGCCGGGATACGGACCACCCAGCCGGCGAAGAGGAACCCGTCGAGGGCGAAGAACACGGTCAGCGCGGTACGGAGGCGGGAGAACGAGGGTGGGGCGGTGTTGCCGCCCGGTCCCCCCGGCAGAGCCGTCCGCAGTTTGTTTAGTTGCGGCACAAAGTCAGCATAGGGGTCCGTGGACAACGGGCGCAAGACGGGCGGCGCGGTGGCGGAACCCGGCCACCGGCGCGTCGGCAACACCTCCGGATCATGGGAGACTCGCCCCCATGAACGGCAAGGTGACCACCACCCGGACGAAGTTGGAGAGGGGCCGCAGCGCGCTCGGGCCCGCGTTGGAACTGGTCCATACCGGACGTGCGCCCACCCGTGCCGTCCTCACCTCCGAGCTCGGTGTCACCCGTGCCACCGCGGGTGCGGTCGCGGCGGAACTGGAGGCGCTCGGCCTGATCAGGGTGGACTCCAGCCCCGGTTCCGCCGCGGGCTCGCAGGGCCGCCCCTCGCACCGGCTGGCCGTGCGGGAGTCCGGGCCGGTGGCCGTGGCCGCCCAGGTCCACGCGGACGGCTTCCGGGCGGCACTGGTCGGCCTGGGCGGCCGGCTCGTGGCGACCGCGCCCGGCTGCGTCACCATCACGGCGGATCCCGCGCAGGTCATCGGGGAAGTCGTGGACGACTGCGCCCGGTTGCTGCGGGACAGCGGGCTGAGGTGCGTGGGCGCGGGACTCGCCGTGCCGTCCGCGGTCGCCGAACCGGAGGGCACCGCCCTCAACCCCCTCCACATCGCCTGGCCCGCGGGCGCCCCGGTCCGCGAGATCTTCGCCACATGCGTGCGCGAAGCGGGCATCGCCGGACCGGCGTTCACCGGTAACGACGTCAACCTCGCCGCACTCGCCGAGCACCGGCACGGGGCCGGGCGCGGCGCCCAGCACCTGCTCTGCGTGGCCACCGGTCACCGTGGTGTCGGCGGGGCGCTCGTCCTGGACGGTCGCCTGCACAGCGGGAGTTCGGGACTGGCTCTGGAGGTCGGCCATCTCACGGTGAACCCGGAGGGCCGGCCCTGCCACTGCGGCGGCCGTGGCTGTCTCGACGTCGAGACGGATCCGCTCGCCTTCCTCACGGCCGCCGGACGCGCGCCCGGCCCCGAGGAGTCACTCCTCAAGCAGTCCGGTGACCTGCTGCGCAACGAGTACGAGGACCTGGCGGTGCGCACCGCCGCCGAGGAACTGATCGACCGGCTCGGCCTCGGTCTCGCCGGTCTGGTCAACATCCTCAACCCGGACCGGATCATCCTCGGCGGCCTGCACCGCGCGCTGCTCGACGCCGACCCGGAACGGCTGCGGGCCGTGGTCGCCGACCGCAGTCTGTGGGGGCGCAGCGGCAGTGTGCCGATCCTGCCCTGCACCCTCGACCACAACAGCCTGGTCGGGGCGGCGGAGCTGGCCTGGCAGCCCGTGCTGGACGACCCGCTGGGCGCACTCGCCTGAGGAGGCATCCGGCGGCTGCGCCGGCCACTTCCGCCTGGGTCAGGCGTCCCGCACCGGTTCGAACGCGAACGCCCGCGCCGGGTTGCCGACCAGCGCCGCGTTGACGGCCTCGGCCCCCAGGGTCTCCTCCAGCCGGGGGCGCAGCCCGCGCAGCAGGTGCGGCATGCCAGGCGTCTCCGGCACGGTGGTGTCACCGCCCAGCAGCAGTTGTCCGCCGAACCCCGCTTCGGCCAGCGCCGCCAGTTCCTCGGGCAGCCGCCAGTCCGTCGCATGGTGCGCCCGCGAGGGGCCGTCGAACGCGAGGAAGGCCCCCGCCCCGGCCGCTGCCAGCTGCGTGGCACTGTCCGGCGACCGTCCGAGGTGCCCGAGGATCACCCGGTGCGGTGCGACGCCCAGTTCGCCGCACAGCAGGTCGAGCACATCGGCCGCGGCGGTGCCCAGCTCCAGATGGACGGCGATGGGCGCGCCGGTGCGGTGATGCGCCCCGGCCGCCGCCGTCATGGTGAGGCGGGCGTGCGCGTCGACCGTGTGGAAGGCGCCGGCGACCTTGATCAGGCCCGCCCGTACCCCTGTGGAGCCGATGCCTCGGGTCAGCTCCGTGACGAAGAGCGAGGCGAGGTCCTCCCGGATCCGGTTGAGCAGTTCGGGCGGGTAGTGCACCGCCTGGTGGAGCCCGGTCGCCGCCACCACGTGCGTGCCCGTCGTGCGGGACAGCCCGGCCAGTGACGCGGCGCCGCGTCCCATCCCGTACGGCGTCCACTGCACCACCGCGCCGCCACCCAGCGCCCGGAAGGCCCGTAGCCGGTCGGCGGCGTCACCTGGATCGTCCAGTTCCTGCCCCGGTAGCACCGGGCTGCGCAGGAAGAGGTGGTCGTGGGCGTCGCACACGCCGAGCTCGTCGGCCGGGATGTCGCCGAGAACGGTACGGACGGTGGCTACCACAGACGTCCCTCCCCGAGACCGGCGCGGCCCGGCTCGCTGAGGTGGAGCACTTCGAAGCGCTCACCGGGCTCCTGGGGGGCGGGGTGGTCCCAGAGGGTGAAGTGGACCAGCTCCCAGTGCCCGGGGTCGACGGCAAGGGCCGTGGCGACCGCGCCGGGCGTCTTCGCGAGCCGCCGGCTCTCCTCCAGCGCGGCGCCGATCGCGTCCGCCGGAGCGGCCGATGCCGGAACGGGCGCGCGCAGACGGATGGCCGTGCGGGGGAGCGCGGCGGACGAGGGGCCCTCCTCGTACGACAGCCCGGTCCAGTGGTGTACGTCTGGCCGCCCGAAGTCCTGCACGATGCCCTGGAATCCGGGTCCCCAGAGGAAGGAGTTCATACCCTCGGGCCGCGACCACAGATAGAACGGCGCGTACTGGTTGACCGGTGAGTCCTCGCCGCGCTCCCGGATCAGGAAGGCCTTGAGACCGAGTCCGGGGAAGTCGTCCAGGAGATGGCCCTTGGTCTCCACCCGTTCGCGGATGATGCCCATGTCGTAATCGGCGGGCAGAGTGATCTCGTACTGCATGGCATGCATCGTCCGCTCCTCAGGCCGCCGGGTAGTCGGAGACACCGGCGTCGGTGTGCCAGTGGATGGTGGCGCCGTCCTCGGCCGCTTCGACGAGGGCGAGATGAGTCATGAAGGTGCGCGGCGTGGCGCCGTGCCAGTGCCACTCGTCCGGCTCGATCCACACGGTGTCACCCGCCCGGATCGTCTCGACCGGACCGCCCCTGCGCTGCACCAGGCCCTCGCCCTCGGTGACGTGCAGGACCTGCCCGTGCGGGTGGGTGTGCCAGGAGGTGTGGCCGCCCGGTGCGAAGTGGACGCTGAACACCCCCAGCCGGGAGGGGGGTTCGGGCGCCGCGACCTCGTCGAGCCAGACGCTGCCGTTGAAGTGCCCGGCAGGTCCGGAGCGGGTGTCGGGGCGGTTCCTGGTGATACGCACGGGAGAAGAGCTCCTCGGGTGATCGGGTGCTTGCGTAGGGGCCGCCGGTGGGCGGCCTTCGTTCGGGGAGGGGCGCTGTTCTACGACACGCCCCGGGTCCGCCCGACCGGAGAGGGTCCGAGCAGGGCGAGCAGCCCGCGGACGGCTGCGTCGAACGCCTGCGTCGAACCCGAGGCGCGGGCCAGCACATAGCCACCCTGCACCGTCGCGACGATCGTCGCCGCTATGTCGTCCGGAGCCAGGGTGCGGGCGAACTCCCCCTCGTCCTGGCCCTCCTGGACGATCGCGGCCAGTCTGCCGCGCAGCCACGCGATCGTCTCGTCGACCGGTGCCCGCAGTTCGTCGCTCGCGACGACCTCCGGGTCCATCGTCAGCCGCCCGACCGGGCAGCCGCGCAGGACATCGCGCTCACGCAGCAGGTAGCCCGAGATCCGCTCGTAGGCCGAACCGGGGGAGTCGAAGGTGCGGGCGGCCGTCTCACGCATTCCGGCGGCCGTGCGCCGAATGGCGGTGAGCGCCAGATCGGGCTTGCCGTCGAAGTGGTGGTACATGCTGCCCTGGCCCGCACCCGCTTGCTGCTGGATGGCCTTGGGGCTCGTACCCACATAGCCGCGCTCCCACAGGAGCTCCTGAGTGGCTGCGATCAGACGGTCCGGAGTGCTCATGACGTCACTGTACATACTAGTAGGTACAGAAACCGGGGAATCACGGACCGACGGGGACCGGCTACTCCCCGGGGGGTACGCGTACTGCCGCCGGCCGTACGACGACGCGGCCCCTCCCCGAAGGCAGGCTCGGAAGCGACAGGAGAACGTGAACGACCACCCTGAACCGAGGAGCTGACCGAGATGAACACCCTGGCCTTCGACGGTGGACCCGGACCGTGGGTCCTCCTCTTCCCGCTCGTCTGGGCAGCCGTCGTCATCACCGTCGTCACGGTCCTGCGCCGCACGGTCTGGCGCGGACACGGCGGCCCCCGGCAGGGCCGGCCGATCCAGGGCGGCCCCACCGGAGCCTCACCCATCGCGATGCTCGGGCGGCGCTTCGCCGCCGGGGAGATCGACGAGGACGAGTACTGGCGGCGGCTCTCCGTGCTCGACGAGCAGTTCGGCGCCCGGGGGAGGGACAGCGCGGCATGACCGCAGCCGTCGTCACCGCGAGCGCCGCCCGGGGCCGACGGGCGGGAGCGGGGCGCCCGGTGGGGCGCCCCGCTCCCGATGTGTCAGCCGACCACCACGGACCGCGCCGCCGAGGGTGCTGAACCCTCCGGCGACATGATGCCGCTCAGGTCGAACGGTCCGTCGGTCGTCGCCCCGTACACCGAATGCGGCGGCAGGGCGGCGAACAGGGAGGGTGTCGGAAGGGTGAACCAGACGATCTTCCCGGCACCGCCCCGGGGGCGGACACCCCAGCTCTCGCTGACCGCGGCAATCAGTGCGAGTCCGCGCCCAGACGTACTGGAGTCGTCGGCCTCGCGCACGGTCGGCAGCCGTGGGTCGTGGTCATGGACGGACACCGTCAGCCGTTCGAGCAGCAACTCGATCTCGACGGTGCATGATTTGTCCGGCTGTGCATGCCGGTGGACATTGGTCAGCAGTTCCGTGACGCCTAGCGCTGCCTGGTCGATCAAGGGATCGAGATGCCAGTAGCGCAACTGCGCCGAGATGATTCTGCGGACCTGACCGATCCGCGACGGCAGGGCCTGGAGCTCCACCGTGCAGTGCCTGCTTGGCTCGCTGATCACGGCTGCGACTCCCCGAAATAGGTCCGGAAGAAGACGAAGGGACGGATCCAGCAGTTGGCTGGCTGCTGATTCCGGGCCGGCGGCCTGGATCTCAGTGTCACCGCCGGTAAACCATGAGTGACGTGTTCCCAATGTCGCTCAGGGGATACGGCTCCGCAACTCGCGGTGCCGCCGCCGCGCCGCCCGGTCAGCCCCGCTTGGCGCCCGCGCCGCGCAGCGCGTCGAGGAAACGGCGCACGGGCCCGGCGTCGTCCGGCTTCCCCGCGCGCCGCGGCATCGTCAGCCGGTACCGCGTCCCGTTGACCCGCGCCACGGTCGCGTCCCCACCCGAGAACCACGGTCTGCCCGCGCTCACCGTGCCCACCGGTGCGCTGTCGATCTCCCGGCCGTAACTGGTCAGCAGTGCCAGCCGGCCGTCCTTCACGGTCACCTGCCCGGCCCGGGTGAGCGAACGCGCCCACCGGTCGATCCGTACGCCCGTCTCGCTGAACTCCGTTTCGGACATGGCCCCTTCGCCCCCTTCGTCACGCCCCCAGGGAAAGTGTGCACATCCGGGAGCCGTCGCACCAGACCGTAAAGGGGCGCAATGGCGCATTGGGCGGCGGGACCGGCCCCAGGCGCCCCGCCCGCAACACCAAGGCAGCGCTATGGAGCATCAAAGGCAATGTTTGCCCAGGTAGGGGGCATATCGTGGAGCGCGCCCGGACCGGTCGTACGAGGAGAAGCGCGCTGATGGACACGAGTGAGCACAGACACGAAGGCGAAGCCGTGGCGACCGTCGACGTCGACCGCACCGACCTGGCGTACCGGGCCTGGCTCAAGGAGGCCGTCCGCAAGGTCCAGGCCGATGCCAACCGCTCGGCCGACACCCATCTGCTGCGCTTCCCGCTGCCCGAGAGCTGGGGCATCGACCTCTACCTCAAGGACGAGTCGACGCATCCCACCGGCAGTCTCAAGCACCGGCTGGCGCGCTCGCTCTTCCTCTACGGGCTCTGCAACGGCTGGATCCGGCCCGGAAAGCCGGTGATCGAGGCGTCGAGCGGCTCGACCGCCGTCTCGGAGGCGTACTTCGCCAAGCTGATCGGGGTGCCCTTCATCGCCGTGATGCCCCGCACCACCAGCCTCGAGAAGTGCCGGCTCATCGAATTCCACGGCGGACGCTGCCACTTCGTCGACGACTCGCGCAGGCTCTACGAGGAGTCCGCCGCGCTCGCCGCGGAGTCCGGCGGCCACTACATGGACCAGTTCACCTACGCCGAGCGGGCCACGGACTGGCGGGGCAACAACAACATCGCGGAGTCGATCTACCAGCAGTTGAGGCTGGAGCGGTACCCCGAACCCGCCTGGATCGTCGCCACCGCGGGCACCGGCGGCACCTCGGCGACCATCGCGCGGTACGTGCACTACATGCAGCACGACACCCGGATCTGTGTGCCCGACCCGGAGAACTCCTGTTTCTTCGACGGCTGGACCCGCCACGATCCCGACGCCACCAGCGACTGCGGCTCCCGCATCGAGGGAATCGGCCGACCGCGGATGGAGCCGAGTTTCGTCCCGGGAGCCATCGACCGGATGATGAAGGTCCCGGACGCGGCCAGTGTCGCGGCCGTCCGCGCCCTGGAGCGGTCCATCGGCCGCAAGGCGGGCGGTTCCACCGGGACGGGATTGTGGAGTGCGTTCAAACTGGTCGCCGAGATGCTCGCGCAGGGCGTCACGGGCAGCATCGTCACCCTGATCTGCGATCCGGGCGACCGCTATCTCGACAAGTACTACTCGGACTCCTGGCTGGCCGCACAGGGTCTGGACATCGCCCCGTACACCCGGACCATCGACCACTTCCTGGAGAGCGGCAACTGGCCCGGCGGACAGGTGAGTACGGTCTGAACGGCCGGCTCAGGCCGCGGCCGTGGACAGCCGACGGCCGAGATTGCGCACCGCGTCCCGGAACGACCTGCCCAGTACCGGCCGCGCCCCTCGCAACGCGAACCGGAACAGCGGCGAACCGTCAGTGGCGAAGGTCCAGCGAACCCGGGTTCCGGTACCGGCGGGGGTCAGCAGCCACTCCTCCAACAGGGCTTGCACGCCGGGCGCGTTGGACTCGTCGACCCGGTAGGCGTACCGCAGGCCGGGCTCCGCCGCGACGACCGTCTCCCGGAACGCGATCCCGCCCCGCAGCCGCACCACGCGCCCCGCGCCGTCGTCGGCCGGCCGCGCCGCCGCCACCTGCGTGAACCAGTCGGGCCAGCCCTCGACATCGTCGGCCAGCGCGCGGTACACGGCATCCGGCGGCGCGGAGACCTCGGCGGTGAAGACCAGTCGCAGTGCAGCGGTCTCGACGAAGTCGAGGTCCACGGAGCGGAGTCGGCGTGCCATGGAACGCACCTCCCGTGCGGTCGGCGGCGGACGGACCGCGGCTCACCCTAGCTGTCGGGCCGTCAGATGTCGTCGGTGCGGCGACGACGGACCACCCATGGACGCCGGACCGGTCAGCGCACCGCCGTGAGCGAACCGCCCTCCCGCAGCCGGGCCGTCAGCTCCACCGGGGCGTCTTGCGGCGCCCGCACCGCGAGCGTCGTGCCCTCCGCCGATTCGCGGACCGCCCCGGTCGCCTCGATCCGGCTCACCGCACGGCTCCCCGCCGCCAGCACGTACCACTGTCCGGATGAGGCCTTCCAGTGGGTTCCCGCCAGGACGTGCTGTCCGAACCTGCTGCACAGCGCGGTGTCGCTCTCGTCGCCCACCACGGTCGCCGGCGCGGTGGGAGACGGGTCGGGGCCCAGGAACTGCACCAGAACGCGTCCCGGACCCCGCCAGGTGTCGGCCCGGGTGCAGACCCACTGGGCCCGGGAGCCGCTCTCCGGGAGGCGCTGCTCGGCGAAGTCCCAGTTGTTGACCGCGCGGACGCCGGTGCCACGCAGCGCCTGCAGTGAGCACGCCGTGCGTGCCCAGCTCAGCAGCGCGGGAGTGCCGGTGGCCTCCCTCGGCTGCCGTGCGGGCGCGCCGCCGCCCGGCTTCGGCGTGAACGTCAGATGGGCCGGTGTCAGATCGCCGAGGTCGGTGACGAGGAACGCGTGCTTCTCCACGATGCGCTCGGAGGACCGCAGCTGCATGACCGGCCAGGAGTCACAGCTGCCGGCGGGCGACGGGCGCGGAACGGCGGCGGTGACGCCGTCCGCCCCCACCTTCAGCGCACTCGCCGCGGTGTCCGGCCTCAGCAGATCGCGCGTCGTGGTCTGCGAGATCCAGGGCGCCAGCAGGAAGCGGGCACGGTCCGCGCTGCGGCTGACGACCACGGCCGCGCCCGTCGTCACATCCGCGTCATCGGTCCGGGCGAAGTCCAGCGCGGGAGTGCCGGGCCCGGACAGCGGCTCCGCGTAGCGCACCACCCGCACCCCGCCGTCGTGGAACAGCACCACGGCGGCGCCGTCGACCTCACCCGCGTACAGCAGCCTGGGCGGCTGGGACGGGGGCACCGGCAGCGTCCCGGGCGTCGTCGAGACGGCCACGTCCTGCGGGGTACGGCCCCACGCGCGCAGCGCCCGGCCGAGCAGTTCCCGGTCGTCGGTGCGGTCACCGCGGGCCGGCCACGCGGTGAAGTCGACGCGCGAGGTGTCCGCCCACTCCTCGGCGGCGGTACGCAACAGCGCCGCCGGATCGAGAGCGGGGGCGGAGACGCCCCGCCCGGCTGCGCCGTCGGGGGGACGGACCGCCGAGTCGTCCCTGGCCAGCGCGACCACCCCGCCCGCCACCACGCACAGTGCGGCGACACCCGCCACCACCCGCATCCGGTGCCTGCGCCGCAGCAGATCGCTCGGGCGAGTCTGGAGCACGCACGGGTCGAACTCCCCGGAGCGCAGCAACGCGTCGGCGCCCGCACCGTCGGCCGTCCCCAGCCGACCGGCCGCCCGTACCGCCCCCGCCGGGTCAGCGGCGCCCGCCCGCGCCAGCAGTGACTGCGCCTCGGGGTCCTCCAGCTCTTCCAGCAGGCGCAGCGCGAACGCCGCCCGTACAGCCGCCGGAACCGCCGACAGCGCCTGGTCCAGCGCCAGTTCCGCCGCCCCGCCGGCCCGTGGGAACAGCCGCAGACCCCAGACGGCCGGGAGCGAGGGACGCAGCGTGGCGGGTGCAGGCAGCCGCTCCGGCCACCAGCGGGGCCGCCGCTCGTGGGCCAGCGCGCTGCGCAGCACCCGCAGCCGCACCCAGGCGTACGCGGACGGGGCACCGCCGCCCGGAGCGGGCCTGCGCGCGGTCCCGCGGGTCTGTGCCGGTACCCGGGCGGCAGCCGGCGCCTCGGGCGCCGTACGGGCCCCGGGCAGTGCCCGCTGCACCGCCGCGTGCGCGGCCAGCACCCTGCGGTGCCGGCCGAGGGCCGGCGGCAGCACCAGATAGGCGAGCCGGACGAGACGCGGATAGTGCTCCACGAGCGCGGCCTCGGCCTGCGGGACGCCGGGGCGTTCGCTGCTGCCGGAGGACCGCTGCTGCGGTTGGTGGATCGGCATGAATTCGGGGCCTTCCGAGCCAGAGGCGGAAACCGTCACACCGACAAACGACTCGATGGTGTGACGGTCACATCACCTGCTCGAAGTGCCCGCGCGCATCCCGCTCCCGGTCACCGGTACGGCTGCGCCGGCCGGTCCAGCATGGAGTCGAGTACCCGGCCGAAGACCCGCCGGCCCGTTCCTGAGATCAGCGGGTCGCCCCACCTCGGCAGCAGCCGGACACTCAGCTCCTCCACCCACACCACATGGGAGCCGGCATGGGTGGGATACACATCGATCGACGCCCGGCCCAGCACCACCCGGCCACGCTTCTCCAGCCGGCACATCCCGGCCCGGCTGCCCGACGGAGGCGACCAGCGGACCACTTCCATCGGATCGTCGAACGCCAGCGGACCGACCCCGGTACGCGCCACGAAGACCGTCCCGGTCCGGGTCGGCAGTCCCGTGGGCACCGTGATCGTCGTCAGCGGGACATGCGCGGCGTGCCGTTCCCAGTCCGTCACCCGGCGCCAGGACTCGGCTGCGGGCAGAGGGGTGAAGCGCTCGATCCGGAAGACGGCCACAGCACGATCCTAGAGCGTGGCGGCCCCGACGCCCGCTGAGCGGAACCGCGGCTCAGCCCTGCGCGGGCTCGCCGCCCGCGTCCCGGCCCGCCACGACCAGACCGGGCAGGTGCTCCTCGATCTCCTCCCGGGCCTCCTGGGCCAGGCCCGCGTCCGTGACGAACGTATCCACCTGCTCCAGTGTGGCGAACGAACTCAGCCCCACCGTCCCCCACTTGGTG
Source organism: Streptomyces sp. NPDC127177 (assembly GCF_042672475.1). Taxonomy (NCBI): domain Bacteria; kingdom Bacillati; phylum Actinomycetota; class Actinomycetes; order Kitasatosporales; family Streptomycetaceae; genus Streptomyces; species Streptomyces sp. NPDC127177. Next base: position 51,629 of record NZ_JBHXUW010000036.1, on the reverse strand, counting down.
TGGTCGGCGACCACCACCACGCGGCGCGCCGACTGGACGAAGCGGCGGTTGGTCTCCGCCTCCGCCAGATTCGGCGTGGACAGGCCTGCCTCCACCGAGATCCCGTGCACACCGAGGAAGAGCACGTCGAAGTGGAGCGAGACGATCGCCTGGTCGGCGACCGGGCCGACCAGCGAGTCGGACGGCGTCCGCACCCCGCCGGTGAGCACCACGGTCGCGGCACCCGGCCGGGCGCCCGGCGATCCCGGACGCTGTGCCGAGTGGAACACATCGGCGACCCGCACCGAGTTCGTCACCACCGTCAAGTCCGGTACGTCCAGCAGATGCTGGGCCAGCGCATACGTCGTGGTGCCGCCGGAGAGCGCGATCGCGCTGCCGGGCACGGCCATCGCGGCGGCCGCCTGAGCGATGTCCTCCTTGGCGGTCAGCTCCAGCGTCGACTTCGCCTCGAAACCGGGCTCGTGCGTACTCGCCTCGACCACCGGTACGGCGCCGCCGTGCACCTTCTCGATGACACCCTGCCGGGCCAGCGCGTCCAGGTCCCGGCGGACGGTCATGTCGGAGACGCTCAGTTTCCGGGTCAGCTCATTGACCCTGACCCCGCCGCGCCGGCGTACCTCGTCGAGGATCAGCGCACGCCGCTGCTCCGCGAGCAGATTCTGATTCTCGCTCAACGCCGGGTCCGTTCCTTCCCTCTGGCCGTACAGGAGTCCGTTCGGACGGGCTCATCCTGCCACGCGGTGTCGCGGGGCGCCGCACTGGGGAGATTCGGTGAGAGAGGCACGGACACCGTCGCCCACCCGGGATTCTGGTGACCGGACATCAGCCGCCTTCCCCCTTCGAGAGCGAGTCACCCCAGTGCCACCTGCCACCCAGGCCCCGCAGAGCACCGGGCCAGCGCTGGAACTGCTGGTCCACGGTGTGGGCGGGACCACCCCACAGGAGATGCTCGTCGACCCGCGTACGGTCCGGGTCACCGGGGACGCCACCGCCGCCATATACCGGCGCTCCGACGACGTCGACGCGGAAGCGCACCCCGAGGACTACCGGGACCGGCCCATCGCCGAGGCGTACTGCTGGTCCAACCTCACATCCGGCAACGGCTCCCGGGCGCTGTGGCTCCTGCTGCTCCCGTTCATGGTGATCAACCTCGCCCACTGGATGCGCCCCGCCGCCACCGGCCGCCCCCGGACCATCCGGCTCTACGGCGCGCTCGTCCGGCTTCTCGCACTGAGCCTCACCGTCCTGCTGACCGCAGCTGCCTGCGAGGTCGCGCTCGACCTGACGGCCTGGCAGTGTGCCGGTGTGCCGGACTGCTCCGACCAGCGGTCCTGGCTCGGATTCCTCTCCGCGGCACAGGGCGGCTGGTGGTCCCAGCCGGGCCGCAGGCTCGCGCTCGCCGCGCTGGTGCCGGCCGCCCTGGTCGGGCTGCTCTGGTACCTGTCCAACCGCACCTGGAGCGCCTACGAGTCCCAGCGCCCGCTGACCGGCACGGACCCGGGCGACGACGAACCGGAATCGGCCCCCGGGGCGGGGTCCGCTCCCGCCGCACCTCTGCGCCCCGCGCTCGGACGCCCCGGGTTCTGGTTCGGACGACGGCTCGTCGCCCGGCTTCGAGCCGCCCACACCGCCGCCGGGTTCCTGACCGTCACCGCCTCCGTCGCGGGCGCCGCGGCCCGGCACGACCGTGCCGCGGCGGGGCCGGTCCCCGCGGTGTACGGCCGGGTGATCGAGGCGCTGCTCGTCCTGGGGATGCTCGTGGTGCTCTGGGTCGTCTGCCGGCGCGGCCGGAGCGAGCGGCGCCTCGACAACCGGCTCGACCGCGCCGTCATCACCTATCTGCCCGGGGCCGCCCTGATCCTGCTCGTCCTCGCCTCGCTGCACGCCGCCTGGTCGCGCCCCGGCTGGGTCTCGTCGGGCACGCTCCCCGGCGACATCACGTTCCGCCTCGTCACACTCGCCCAGGGCGCCCTCGTCGTCCTCCTCGCCGCGGTGGCGTGGACCCTGTACCGGCGCAGCCCCGAACCGCGCACCGTGATGCGCGGACTCGGCGGCCCCGCCGTGGCCATGCTCGCCTGCGCGCTCGGCGGCGTCATGACCGGCGGGGTGGCCCAGCGGGTCGCCGACTGGCTCGACGGCCCCGGCAGCCCCGGGATGGGCCGCAGCGCCGTCATAGACGGACCGCCGGTGCTGCTCAGCTGGCAGGCCTCCGTCATCCCCGTGCTGCTGGTGCTGCTCCTGGTCCCCGGCATCGCACTCGGGGTGCGCACGTACCGCACCGCCCGCCGGCTGGAGCCCGTGGTCGACTCCGAGTACGAGGAGGAGCGACCCGATCCCTCCCGTACCAAGCAGATCGCCCGGACCCGGGCCACGGCCGCGCTCACCGACTCCGCGCCCGGCATGCTCGGCCTGGTCTCCGGCGCGACCCTGCTGCTCGGCGCCGCGGCGGTCGGCGGGGCCTGGGCGAGCGGACAGGTGCCCGGCCTGGCGATGGACGGCAGCGGCCCCTTCATCGAATCGGTGGCCGAGGCGGCACAGTCGACCGGCTCCTGGATGATCGGCTTCGGCTTCCTGGTCTTCGTCACCTGCGGACGCCGCGCCTACCGGGACGCCTCCGCCCGGCGCACCATCGGCATCCTCTGGGACGTCGGTACGTTCTGGCCGCGCGCCGCACACCCCTTCGCGCCGCCCTGCTACGCGGAGCGCGCCGTCCCCGACCTGGCCTCCCGCATGTCCGGCTGGACGGCGCGCACCCGTGGCAGGCTCGTCATCTCGGGCCACTCCCAGGGCAGCGTCCTCGCTGCGTCCGCCGTCTGGCAACTGCCCGCCGGGACCCGCCGCAGGGTCGCCCTGCTCACCTACGGTTCACCGATCGAGCGGCTCTACGGGCGCTGGTTCCCCGCCTACTTCGGCCCCGCGCAACTGCACGGGCTGCACCGCTCGGTGCACTGCTGGCGCAATCTGTGGCGGGCCACCGACCCGATCGGCGGCGAGATCCGGCTCGGCGAGGAGTCCGGTCCCGAGGTGGACCGCGGCCCGCTGAAGGACCCGCTGGTCTACGGCCGCACCCCGGAACACCCGCTGCCGGAACCGGTCCTGGGCCACTCCGACTACCAGGCCGACCCGGTCTTCGCCGAGGAACGGGCCGCCCTCCTGGAGCGGCTCGAACCGCTCCTTCCCCGTCAGGCGGACGAGCCCCGCGCGCAGCTCAAGGGAGTTCCGGAAGGTCCTCCGGATACAGCAGGGTGAGGTCGTCCGTGCTCGTCTCGGCGAGCTGGGCGACCCGGCCCGCGTGCCGCTCCACCATCGACTCGAAGGTCTGACGGGCGGTGCGGCCGTTGCCGAAGGCGGGCCCCTTGGGGAGCTCGGTGAAGTACTTCAGCAACGCCTCGTCGGTCCCGGAGGCCAGGCTGTACTCCTGCTCCTCGGTCTGCTGCTCGACGATCCGCAGCAGTTCCTGCGGCTCGTAGTCGCTGAAGGTGATGGTCCGTGAGAACCGGGACGCCACACCGGGGTTCACGGTGAGGAAGCGCTCCATCTCATGGGTGTACCCGGCGACGATGACGACGACCGCGTCCCGGTGGTCCTCCATGAGCTTCACGAGCGTGTCTATCGCCTCGCGGCCGAAGTCCCGGCCGGAGTCCTCGGGGGACAGGGCGTACGCCTCGTCGACGAACAGCACCCCGCCGCGCGCCCGGTCGAATGCCTCCTGGGTACGGATGGCGGTCGAGCCGATGTGCTCGCCGACCAGGTCGACGCGGGACACCTCGACCAGGTGACCCCGCTCCAGCACGCCGAGTGATGCCAGGATCTCGCCGTACAGCCGGGCCACCGTGGTCTTTCCGGTGCCGGGGGAGCCGGTGAAGACGAGGTGGCGGCGGACCGAGGCGGCCTTGAGACCGGCCTGCTGCCGCCGCCTGCCCACCTCGATCATGTCGGTGAGGGCGCGCACCTCGCGCTTCACGCTGTCGAGGCCGACCAGTGTGTCCAGTTCGCCCAGCACCGCACCGGACGTGCGCACCGGCTCGGCCGGCGGCTCCGCGGCCGCGGGCTCGACCGCGCGCGGCGCGGGGACACCGCCGAGCAGCCCCGGAGACGTCTGCGTGGCCGTCAGGACCGCGGGCGCCGGGGGAGTGGCGGTGCGCAGCGCGCTCTCGTCGCTGGTGCAGTCCTCCACCACCGGACCGGTACCCGGCCCGTCGCCCTGCGCGCCGCCCTCCGGGAACTCGTAACCGCCGCGGGCGCACCGCTCGGTGCGGCAGCGGGTGAGCGTCGTGCGGCAGCCGTCCATCACATGGAAGCCGTACCCCTCGCTGCCGGTGACCCGGCAGCCGTGGAAGGTGCCGCGGCCCTCGGCCGACACGTAGAAGCCGGCCTCGGCGGGCGAGGTGACCGTGCAGCGCTCGATCGTCGGATCGGCGCCCTTGGTGACGATCACGCCGGTCTGCGCGGCGTCGATGGTGCAGTTGTTCAGCGTGCCGCCGCTCCCGTGGTCACGGAACCAGGCGCCGGTGGAGGCCTCCCGGATGCGGCAGTCGTCGAGCTGCGCCGTCGCTCCGTCGCTGACGGAGACCGCCGTGTTGCGGACCTGGGAGAGATCGCTGTCCACGACGTCGGCGCGCGAGCCCCGGTCGAGCACGAAGATGGCGTCCGGGACGTCGTGGACGCGGCAGGAGTCCAGTATCACCGTCGCCCCGTCGCTGACCCAGACCGCCGGGTAGTCGCCCGTGCTGTCGTGTATCTCGCACTGGTTGGCGTCGACACGGGTGCCCGGGTCCCAGACCGAGAGTCCGTTGCGGCCGAACCGGCGCACCGTGGAACGGGTCAGGGTGAGGACCGCGCGCGAACGCAGATCCACCGCGTTCTCCGGGATGTCGTGGATGTCGCAGTCGGCCAGGGTGAGTACGGCGTCCGTGTCGAGGGTGACGCCGTCCGCGGACGTACGGTGCACCGTGCAGTCGGTGAGGTGGGCGGAGGCGCGGGCCGCCACCTGTACCCCGCTGCCCTTGATCTCGTAGATCTCGCAGCCGACCGCCTCCAGTCCGCTGCCCTCACCCGTGACGGACAGACCCGCGCCGGAGGAGTGGTGGACGCGGCAGCGCTCCAGCCGGGGGTGCGCACCGTCGCGCACCGAGACGCCGGACTGCCCGGCCGAGACGATCTCGCACTCCTCGAACACACCGCCCGCGCCGTCGAGTACGGCGATGCCGACACCGGCCGGATTGTCGACGGTGCAGCGGCGCACGGTCGGCCGTGCCGCACCCCGCACCTCGATCCCGGCGGCCGAGCGGGTCACGATCCGCAGGTCCGCGAGGTCCGGGGCGCCTTCCTCGATCAGCAGGGCGGGGGCCGCCGAGTCCTGGCCCTCCACATGCAGATCCTGTACGACCGCGGAGGCCCGCAGAGTCAGCGGTACGCCGTCGACGGGTGCGATCCGGACGGATCCGAGTGAGCCCTCGGGGCCGCGCAGCGTCACCGCGCGGGCGATGACCAGATTCTCCCGGTAGGTGCCCGGCGCGACCGTCAGCACATCACCGTCCGCCGCCGCTTCCAGCGCCGCGGTGAGGGAGGCGTATTCGCCAGTGCGGCGCCGCCACCGCGATGTGCCGGTGTGCGTCACCTGGACCGTGCCCTGTGCCATGGCGCTGTCGTGCCCCCGCCTCGTGCGTGTGTGATGCCCGGTTCACCGGCCTCGCGGCAGTGACCATCCAGGGTCCGCCTGCCGGAGTGACGGGCGGGCCGGTCCACCGTAGCGCGCGCGGAGGGCGGGAGTTGACCCGATCAGCAGCTCCGGGGCCCCACCCCGGGCGTGTCCGCGGTGATCCGGCGGACACCTCCCGGGGCGTGTTTCGGAACTCCCGCCTGTCCCGCGGGGCCCGGCACGTATGCTCGCGGCGCATTGAAAACGGCCTGGCAGCTCCGCTACGAGGCCACTTCCGTGCCTTGCGATCGCGCGCACCGGACACCGCGGGGCCCGCCCCCGGACGGCGCTGCTTTCGGAACGCGCCTAACTGCCGGCGCCCGCCCGGCCCCAGTCCGGACCGGCCTTGGCCCATGCCCGGTCGAGCCGCTCGTACCGCTGTTGCACCATGCGCCATACGATCAGACGCCGTCCGGCCTCGATCAGCAGGGCGGCCAGCATCGCTGCGCCGAACCCGGCCAGCGCCGCATGGGTGTGCGCGGTCGGCGCGTCCATCGGGCGCAGCACGGGACGGCCGTCGCGGTCGGTCCAGATCCGCAGCTCGGCCCCGGCCGCGGTGTTGCGCGAGGACGTCGACACCGTGGCGTGGCGGGCCGTGCCGTCCGGAGCACGCCAACGGGCCAGCACCAGGGTCTGCGGCGACCGGTCGGTGGAGATCTCGGGGTCGGCCACGAAGTGCCGCGTCCCTGTGGCCCGGCGCACCACGAAGGCGGTGGTGAGGTGGCACCGGGCCTGCTGCGCCCGCACGGATTGCTGCAACGCGTCGTCGGTGCGGGCCCCGAGGGCCCAGCCGATCGCGGGCGCCGCCAGCACGAACAGCACGAACGCGACAAGGGCCACCCATGCCTCGTGCCGATCCGTGGCACGGCGCAGGGGGTTGTGCCGCCAGCGCCAGACTCCCGAAAGTGCTCGCACAGCGTGCACCCCTCTTCCGTATCCGTCTCAACCCGATACGGTGCGGTCCGCGTGGCGCGAAGAAGACGGGGAGAGAGCGTTTTCTCCCCGCCCAACGCACCGGCCGCCCGCAGGAGTTCCCGGCCCGGGTGCGCGCCGGAATCCCGATCCGGGCTGCGTCGGGCCCGTGGTGTTGCGCGGTTCCGGGACCTCCATGGCCGAAACCGCGTTCACCTGCGCCCGCCGACCGGCACCGTCACGCCGAGGGGGTGCGACGGACCCCTGTGCACGGGCAGTTGCCGACGTCGCGTGACTGTCCTGCCGGTGTTGGCCGGCATCCGGCCGGGGCCGCGATCGAGTCCCCATGGCTCGACCACCATCCCGCCGGTCGCGTGTGCCGTCGGCGATCCTGCCGGACACGTGTGGACGGCGCTGGGTGCAGCATGGCGCATGCGCCCGTTCCGCCGACAGCCCGCCGACCGTGCCGCAGCGCGCCCCTAGTATCCCCGGCCCTGGTACGGGCGGTTGTAGGGGTCCTCGTACGGTGACTGCGTCGGAGCCGGCCGCGGCGACGCGGGACGCATCGACTCGTAGCCCGTGCCCGGCGCGGGCCGTTGCTGCTGTTGCTGCGGCGACGCGTAGCCGCCGCGGCCCGCGGCGGGCTGCTGCGGAATGTACGGCGCCGGGGCGTGCTGCAGATGCGCGGGCTGCATCGGCGCGTAGCCCTGCTGGGCCGGTTGCTGCGGGTACCCGTACGCGGGGCCGGGCTGCGAAGGCGCCGCGGGAAGGGCCGGCAGGGCCGACGGGAGCGCCGGCAGATAGCTGTTGCCGGTGTCATAGGCGGCAGGCACTCGTATCGGTGCGATCTGAGGGGTGCCCCGCTCCGCGACGAGCGAGTCGTAGATCGGAGTGTCGGGGAACGACGGTGCGGCGTAGTAGCCGCCGCCGTAGGTGGAGCGGGGGGAGGTCATGGCACCTAAGTTAAGCCCACGATGTGCTGATTGGGGAGCCCGATAAGAGGGTTGTTTTACGTGTTGTGAGTGAACCACTATCCCCAATGCGAGCGAACTTGGGAAAAAAGGGCGCCCGGGCGCGTCTTGATCGTGTAAAGAGCGAGTTCACGGGGGGTTACCGGCGGGTGCGCGGGTGGCTGAGACACCGCTGTGGGTTCTCCGGCGGGACGGGCATTAGGTTGACCGGGAAAGGTCTCGGCAGCCGGACTCACGATGGGGGCGAGCATGACCATGCTAAAAGGAACCAATGTTCCAGTGGCGGCTCAGGCCGTGCGCGTCGAAATGGGGTGGCACACCTCGCCCGGGACACCGGACGTGGACGCCTCCGCGCTCCTTCTCCTCGCGTCGGGAAAGGTGCGCAGCGACGCGGACTTCGTCTTTTACAACCAGCCGGGCCACGCATCCGGCGCGGTGCGCCACGAGGGCAAGCGGAATGCCGGCGACACCGCGACGGACACCCTCGCCGTCGACCTGGCCCGGGTGGAGCCCGTGGTCGACCGGATCGTGCTGGCCGCCTCGGCGGACGGCGGGACGTTCGGCCGGGTGAAGGGGCTGTACGTAAGGATCACGGACGCGGCGGACGGCTCCGAACTGGCGCGGTTCGACAGCGCCGACGCCACGGTCGAGACCGCGTTCATCCTCGGTGAGCTCTACCGGCGTCAGGGCTCCTGGAAATTCCGGGCCGTGGGCCAGGGATACGGGAGCGGCCTGGAAGGCCTTGCCACGGACTTCGGGATTTCCGTCGACGAACCACAGCAACCACAGCAACCACAAAAAGCCGCGCAGCCTCAAACGCCTCCGCAACCCCAACAGCCTGATCCGGCAACCCGGGTGGCCTCGATGCCGCCGCCGCAACAGCCGCAGTATCCGCAGCCGACAGTCCCGGTGCCGGTGACGCCTCCTGCCCCTCCGGCACCTCCCGCACCGCCCGTCACCCAGCCCGTCCGGCTCTCCAAGGTGACGCTCACCAAGGAGGCGCCGTCCGTCTCGCTTGCGAAACAGGGCGGCACCACGGGTTCCATGCGCGTCAATCTCAACTGGGAAGTGCGCAAGCAGTTCAAGGGGTGGGGGAGCAAACTCGGCAGGGCCGTCGCGAACCACGCGGATCTCGATCTTGATCTCTGTGCCCTGTACGAACTGGCCGATGGACGCAAGGGAGTCGTGCAGGCACTCGGAAACGCCTTCGGGGCGCTTCAGCAGCCGCCCTATATCCACCTCGACGGCGACGACCGGACCGGTGCCGTCGAGTCCGGTGAGAACCTGACCATCAACCTCGACCAGACGGCCAGGATCCGCCGGATCCTGATCTTCGTCACCATCTACGAAGGCGCCCGGAGTTTCGCCGATCTGCACGCGACCGTGACCCTGCAGCCCCAGCACGGTGCCGCGATCGACTTCTCGCTCGACGAATGCACCGTCCCCTCCACGGTCTGCGCACTCGCGCTCATCACCAACAACGGGGGAGACCTCACCGTGCAGCGTGAGGCCCACTACCTCGTGCCGCAGCGCGGAGTGAGCCCGCAGCGCACCATCGACCAGGCCTACGGCTGGGGAATGAACTGGACCCCCGGCCGCAAGTGAGGCCACCGGTCACTGGTCCGGTGCGGCCTCGGGACGGGCGTAGGTACGCCCTTTCCAGGCCGCACCGCGGCCCCGGTAGTGCTGCACCGCCGAATCGACCGTCATCAGCAGGTACAGCAGTGCGGTGAACGGCAGCAGCGGTGCCGGCCACAGGGACTGCCGGTAGTACCCCAGCATCGGCATGTACGTGACGGCCATCACGATCCAGGCGACACCCCCCGTCCAGGCCGCCGCGGAGTTCGGCGCGAGCAGCCCCGCCACGAGCGTCACGGGTGGAGCGAGGTAGACCAGCGCCAGCCCCAGCACGGTGCCGAGCAGCAGCAGCGGATTGTGCCGCAGCTGGGCGTACGCGCTCCGCGAGATCATCCGCCACAGGTCGGTCAGGCACGGATAGGGCCGCACACTGTCCACCCGGTCCGCGAGCCCCAGCCAGATCCTTCCCCCGCTGTCCTGTACCGCGCGGGCCAGCGCGACGTCGTCGATCACCGCCTGCCGGATCGACTCCGGCACCCGTGCCCGTACCGCGGCCTCGGTCCGCAGCAGTACGCAGCCGCCCGCGGCGGCCGCGGTCCGCGTCCCCGCCCGGTTCACCCACCGGAACGGATAGAGCTGCGAGAAGAAGTAGACGAAGGCCGGTACGACGAGCCGCTCCCACACGCTCTCCACCCGCAGCCGTGCCATCTGCGACACCAGGTCGAACCCGCCCGGCCCGGCCGCCGCCACCAGCTCCCGCAGACTGTCCGGCTCGTGCGCGATGTCGGCGTCGGTGAGCAGCAGGTACTCCGGCTCCCGGGCCCGTGCCAGCGCGATGCCGTGCCGCACGGCCCAGAGCTTGCCCGTCCAGCCGGGCTCGGGCTCGCCGGGCGACGCGACAGTCACCGGAAGACCCCCGTGCCGTACCGACAGCGCACGGGCGAGATCCCCGGTGCCGTCCCGGCTGCCGTCGTCGACCAGGAAGATCTCGGCCTCCCCCGGATAGTCCTGCGCCAGCAGCGACGGCAGGCTCACCGGAAGCATGTCGGCCTCGTCGCGTGCGGGGACGATGATCGCGACGGACGGCCAGTGCGCGGGGTCCGCCCGCTCCGGCAGTCGTTGGCCGGTCCGCCAGAAGAACCCCTGTCCCAGCAGCAGCCACACCCATGCGGCAAGTGAACCAACGGCGATCCAGGCAACGGCGCTCATTGGCCGAAGTCTGCCCCACTGAGCCGGGACCGCAAGGGCCGTCGACTATGGTGACCGGGTGAAGATCGCGCTCATGGACTCGGGAATCGGCCTGCTGGCCGCCGCCGCCGCAGTACGACGGCTGAGGCCGGACGCCGATCTGGTGCTCTCCTCGGACCCCGACAGCATGCCCTGGGGCCCCCGCACCCCCGAAGACGTGACGGCGCACGCACTCGCGGTGGCCCGCGCGGCCGCCGCCCACCGTCCCGACGCGCTGATCGTCGCCTGCAACACCGCTTCGGTCCACGCACTGGCGGCCCTGCGGGCCGACCTCGAACCCGCCCTGCCGGTCATCGGCACGGTCCCCGCGATCAAGCCGGCCGCGGCGGCCGGCGGCACCGTCGCCATCTGGGCCACCCCGCTGACGACGGGCAGCCCGTACCAGCAAGGGCTCATCAGGGACTTCGCCGGGGCCGCGGCCGTCACCGAGGTGCCCTGCCCCGGCCTCGCCGACGCCGTGGAGTACGCCGACGAAGAGGCCATCGACCGCGCAATCGCCGCGGCCGCCGCGCTCACCCCGCCCGATGTACAGACCGTCGTGCTGGGCTGCACCCACTACGAGCTGGTCGCCGAACGCATCCGTGGCGCCGTCCAGCAGCCCGGCCGGCCGCCCGTGGTGCTGCACGGCTCGGCAGGAGCCGTCGCGGCCCAGGCGCTGCGCCGGATCGGGGCCGCACCCGCTCCGTCGGCCGAACCCGCCACCGGACTTGTCGTGCTCCTCGGCGGCCGGGTGGCCGAGATGCCCGATGCCGCTCTGGCCTACTCGGAGGGGCGCGGTCTCAAGGCGGTCAGCCCCGCCCGCTGACGTCCGGCGACGCGACGGGAGCCGTTGGACCCGTTCCGCCGCGCGGTTTCTTCAGTACGCTGCTTGGCATGAGGGACCATCCCCGAGAACCGAGGCAGACCGGATCCGGCTCCCACACGGCTGTCTGGACCGGCCGGGCCACCAACCGGACGCAGTGGGTGCTGGCCGCAGTCGGCGCCGCCTGCCTGGCGCTCGGCATCCAGCTCGCCGTCAGCTCCGACTGGGCCTCCGGCATCGTCCCGCTGCTGATGTCGGTGATCGGCTGCATGGCGGCCGGCCTCCTGATGCTCTTCGGCACGCTCGCCTTCGTGAACGTGGCCGTCCGGGTCGACGGCGACGCCCTCGAAGTGCGCTGCGGCCACATGGGGCTGCCGCGCCGCCGGATCCTGCTCACCCATGTGGTGGGCGCGGAGTTCGCACCCCGGGTCACTCCGCGTCAGTGGGGCGGCTGGGGCTACCGCTGGCGCCCCGAGCAGGGCACCGCCGTGGTCGTGCGGCGCGGCGAGGGACTGGTGCTCCGGCTCGGCGACGGCAGGACCTTCACCGTCACGGTGGACGACGCGGAGGCGGGCGTCCGCTTCATCCGCGACCGGCTGCACCTGCCGGCCAAGGGCGCGCCCGCCGGTACCTGAGCCCCGAGCCCTGAGCCCTGAGCCCTGAGCCCCGAGCCCCGAAGGCACACCGGCGCCCACGCCGGGCCCGGAAGACACCGGAGCCAAGGACCGGCGCCCCGGCACGCACGCCGAACCCCGGCACGCACGCCGAACCCCGGCACGCACGCCGAGCCACAGCCGCCGCAGCTCCCCATGACCGCCGCGACGCCGGCAAGCCGTAACCGCCCCCGGGCCGACCGGGCCGACCGGGCCGACCGGCCCCCCGGCCCCCGCGCCCGTCTCACAGTCCCGCACGGTCCCCTCGCGGGTCCTGTCCGGGCACACCCTCCGCCCCGCCGCGCGGCAGCCGCTCGGTACCGAGGCCGCGCTCCGCACCCCCGCCCCCGTCCCCGATCGGCCGTCTGGCGGACGCCAGCCCCGCGAGCAGACCGGCCCCCGCCGTCACCGGCGTGAAGCTCAGCGCGTTGCCGACACCCGCCAGCGCCGCCAGTGCCGTGAGCGCCGCGGCGGCCGTCAGTACGACCGGGGTGCTGCACGGTGAGCGCCAGAGCACGTACAGCAGCCATCCGAACGCGGTGCCCAGCAGGAGCAGCCCGACCACCCCCTGTTCGGCCGCCTGTTGCAGCGGCGCCGAATGCGGTTTGCCGTCGGAGTGGAGCGTCTGCTGCGCGGTGGGGCTCAGCTCGGCGAAGCGGTCGGGGCCGATGCCCCGTACCGGGTGCTCCCCGGTCAGCCGCGCCGCGTCCTGCCAGAGGTGCACCCGGTTGCTGCTGAGCTGGCCCGCCAGGGAGACGGTGAGCCCCTTGGGCAGAGCGTCCTCGGCCACCGCCCAGGAGACGCCGACCACGAGAACGGCGGTCAGCGCGAGACCGGTCAGAGCGGGCAGCCGACGGCGCATCCTGACCGAGGCCAGCGAGCACAGCAGCACTCCGAGCGCCGCCGCGCACCCCGCCACCGAGCCGAGCGCCAGAGATGCGCAGGCCGCTCCCAGGGCCGTCAGCCGCAAGGCGAAGCGCAGGGATTCCCGGCGGGCCGCGGCAGCCGCGCAGCAGGCGGCCCCGGCGGCGAGCACCAGCAGAGCGGCGGCCGCCCCGGCGTAGCCGGGCGCGGTGTCCGTCGTGGCCGTGGCGCCGGGTATTCCGTGGCGCCAGACGAGCGCCATGACGAGGGCGGCCAGCGCGGCGACCGTCGCGGTGGCCACCGGCAGCAGCGTTCCGCAGACGCGGCCGCAGGCGAAACCCGCCGCCACGGCGAGCAGGGCCAGCAGCACCCCTTCCGGCCGGGTCTCCCGGCCCGCGGCGCTGATCAGGGACCAGATCGCGCAGGCGGCGAGAATCACCGCCCCCGCGACGTCGGAGGCGTTGCCGCCCTGTGGCTCCCGCCCTGCGGATGCAGTCATCACGTCCGTCCCCCGGCCTGTGACGGTCCCGTGCGCGACGGCCGGATCCGGCCGGTCGGCGGGGGACTGGCGCACAGGCTAACGGCCACGGCCGCCATATGTGCAGAAGATGCGAAGAATCGATCCGACGACGGGAATTCCACCACCGTCCGGCATCGGCGGTTCCGCGACCACGACAGGGCTGCCGGCCGCACAGCCCGCCACCGTAGACTCCGCCTGGTGAGCACCACCATCGCCCCGGTCGGCGACCCGCAGCAGCCCGCCTCCGCCCCCCGAGCCAGGCGTCTGCTGCCTCGACTCGCCCGCCCCTGCGCAGCCGTGCTCTCCGGGCTGATGCTCTACGCGAGCTTCCCGCCCAGGCCCTTGTGGTGGCTGGTTCTGCCCGGGTTCGCGCTGCTCGGCTGGGTGCTGTTCGAGCGTCGGCTCCGCGCCGCGTTCGGACTCGGGCTGCTCGCCGGTCTCGGCTTCATGCTGCCGCTGCTGCACTGGACCGGCGAGGAGGTGGGCCCGGTGCCGTGGCTGGCCCTGGCCGCCGCCGAGGCACTGTTCATCGCGGTGGGCTGCATCGGCGTCTCCGCCGTGTCCCGGCTCGCCGGCTGGCCGCTGTGGGCGGCCGCGGTCTGGACCCTGGACGAGGCGCTGCGGGCCAGGGTGCCGTTCGGCGGCTTCCCCTGGGGCAGGATCGCCTTCGGTCAGGCGGACAGCGTGTTCCTCCCGCTCGCGGCGCTCGGCGGTACACCGCTGCTCTCCTTCGCCGTGGTGCTGTGCGGCTTCGGGCTCTTCGAGGCCGTGCGCCGGTTCCGCATCCGCCGTGCGACGAACGAACTGCCCCGGCTCGCCGCCGCCGCGACCGCGGCGGCCGTCCTGGTGCCGGTGGCAGCGGCACTCGCCTCGTTGCCGTTGGTGGACGACTCCGCTGAGGACGGCACCGCGACCGTCGCCGCGATCCAGGGCAACGTGCCGAGGCTCGGCCTCGACTTCAACTCCCAGCGCCGTGCCGTCCTGGACAACCACGCGAAGCGCACGGAGCAGCTCGCCCGGGACGTGAAGGCGGGCAAGGTGCCCCAGCCCGACTTCGTCCTGTGGCCGGAGAACTCCTCCGACCTCGACCCCTACCGCAACGCCGACGCCAGGATCGTCATCGACGACGCGGCGAAGGCGATCGGGGTGCCGACCGTCGTCGGCGCGGTCGTCGAGCCCGACACCGGCGACCTCCGCAACACCCTCATCCAGTGGGACCCGGACAAGGGCCCCGTGGCCACGTACGACAAGCGCCACATCCAGCCGTTCGGCGAGTACATGCCGATGCGCTCCTTCGTGCGCATCTTCAGCTCGGACGTGGACCGGGTGCAGCGTGACTTCGGACCGGGCAAGAAGGTCGGCGTCTTCGACCTGGCGGGCACCGACGTGGGACTCGTCACCTGCTACGAGGCCGCGTTCGACGACGCCGTGAGGGACACGGTCGAGCACGGGGCCCAGCTGATCGCGGTGCCCAGCAACAACGCCACCTTCGGCCGCAGCGAGATGACCTACCAGCAGCTGGCGATGTCCCGGGTGCGCGCGGTGGAGCACAGCCGGGCCGTCGTCGTCCCGGTCACCAGCGGTGTCAGCGCGGTCATCCGCCCGGACGGCACCATCGTGCAGAAGACGAGGATGTTCACTCCGGACGCGCTGGTGGACGAGGTGCCGTTGCGTTCCTCGCTGACCCCCGCGACCCGGATGGGACCGCTGCCCGAAGGCGTGCTGTCCCTGCTCGCGGTCGTCGGCATCGGCTGGGTGGCGACGCGGGCGGTACGGGCCCGACGCACCCGCTGACCGGCTCCGCACGCCACGTAGGGTCGGACCCATGGCAATTCCTGACTTCATCCGTGAGATCCGCGCCACCGCGGGCCAACAGCTGCTCCTGCTGCCCGGCGTCACCGCTGTCGTCTTCGACGACGAGGACAGAGTGCTGCTCGGACGGCGTTCCGACACCGGTGAGTGGTCGGTCATCGGCGGCATCTGCGAGCCGGGGGAGCAGCCGGCGGCGACGGCGGAGCGCGAGGTGTACGAGGAGACGGCGGTGCACTGCGTGGCCGAGCGTGTCGTACTGACCCAGGCCCTGCCGCCCGTGCGGTACGAGAACGGCGACAACTGCCAGTTCCTCGACGTCACCTTCCGCTGCCGGGCCACCGGGGGCGAGGCACGCGTCAACGACGACGAGTCGCTGGAGGTGGCCTGGTTCGACGTCGACGCGCTGCCGCCGCTGAACGACTTCGCGCTCCTGCGTATCAAGCAGTCGCTGACGGACGAGTCCACCTGGTTCGAGGCGACCCCGGCGCCGTGAACGTCGCGGGCCCGGAGGGGCCCGCCCCCGCCGGTCCGGCCCGAAAGGCGGCCGGACCGGCCCGGTCGCCGCTCAGCCGCGCCGACTCCGGGCGTTCCGGATGGAGTTGTGGTCCGGCGTGTGCGGATGTGTGGCACAGTCGGCCCGGTGGACGCACTGAGGCCCCAGGACCCCGCGCGCATAGGCACCTACCAGCTGCTCGGCCGCCTCGGCGCGGGTGGCATGGGGCAGGTGTACCTCGGCCGGTCGCCCGGCGGACGGCTGGTGGCCGTGAAGGTCATCCGCGACGAGATCAGCGACCGTCCCGACGCACTGGCCCGGTTCCGGCGTGAGGCCGCGACCGTCGAGACCGTGCGCAGCGTGTACACCGCCCAGTTGATCGAGGCATCGCTCGACGCGTCCCCGTACTGGCTGGCGACCGAGTACGTGGCAGGGCCCACGCTGCGTGCCGCAGTCGGCGCGGGCGGCCCCTTCCCGGCGGACAGTGCCCTGCGGCTGCTGGCGGCGCTGGCCGAGGGACTGGCCGCGGTCCATGTCCACGGAGTCACCCACCGGGACCTGAAACCGCACAACGTCATCCTCTCGCCGCAGGGACCGCAGCTCATCGACTTCGGGATCGCGCGCGGCCTGGACCAGTCCGTACTCACCCGCGACGGCATGGCCTCGGGGACGCCCGGCTACGCGGCCCCCGAGGTGCTGCTGCGCAACGAGGCGGGTCCGGCGGCCGACGTCTTCGCGCTGGGCGCGACCCTCGCGTACACGGCGACGGGCCGGCCCCCGTTCGGCACGGGTGACGCCGCCTCGGTCAGCTACCGGACCGTGCACGAGGACATCGATATTTCAGGGGTTCGGACGGACCTGGCCGGTCTGATCCGGATGTGCGTCGCCAAGGACCCGGCGGAGCGGCCCGGGCCGGCCTCGGTGATCGCCCTGTGCGCGGTGGACTCGCCACTGGCCTCGGACGCCCACTACGACGGGCTGGTCCGGGCCGCCGGACCCGTCCTCGTCCCCGGCGGCCCACAGGCGCCGCCCCCGTCACCCACCTCGTCGGGCATCCGCGCGGAACAGGACACGGTGCCCCGGGCGAACACCGCCGTCCGGGCCCGGCAGGAGGAGAGCGAACCCGCCGACCGCGTCGAGGACAGACCCGGGCAGGCCGGCTCCGGACAGTTGCCCGGAGCCACCCCTTACGACCGCGCGGAGCGGGAGCGGAGCCCCGTCCGCACAGGGCGCGGGAGGATCTGGCTCGCCGTGTGCGCGGTGGCGGTCGCGGTCCCGTTGACCGTCTGGCTGCTCCCCGGCGCGGACAGCGGGGACACCGGTGCCGCACCCCGGCCCGGGGACACCGCCGCCACGTCCGGCCGACCGGCCGCGACCGGTTCCGCAGCCGCGGAGAAGGAGGTGCGTCCGCCGGATCACATCGTCAACGACCGCGTTCTGGACGACCGCTGGACGCTCTCGGACGATCCCGACCAGGCCGCCCTGCGCAGCGGCTCCTGCGATCCGGGCAACATCCCCGAGTACCTGCCACCGGCGGGTCTGATGTCCACCGTGTCCCACACCACCGGCTCCGGAACCGCCTCGGTGTCGATGCGCGTCGAGGGCGCCGGGAAGGGGAAGCGGCCCGATCCCTACTACGTCTCGGTGGGGGTGCGGCCCCCGCACGCGACCGACCGTGCCACCGGACGCCCGCTCCGGTCCGAGTCCGACGGAATCGGCTTCACCAGCAGGCCCGTCGACCTCTACTCCCGGTGGTCGTCCGGCGGAACCGTCAGGCTCCAGTACCCCGCCGACTTCAGGGCTCACTTCGGTGAGAAGGCCGTCGGCGCGATCCCGGTGGGGGACGACCCGGGCGACTGGACCGTGGTGATCTACCACGTCGAGGGCGGGCCCACCGAGTACGGACCCGTCACGTGCAACGGCTTCCACGCCTGAGGCACCGGCGTCCCGACACGTCCGATTCCGGGCCTCCGCAACCCTGTACGGGCTCGCCCCGCCTCGTATAACGTCGCCCTGACGTCGGGAATTGAAACGATTCATGCCCGCGTTCCCCAGCGCTGCGCACCTACGGAAGGACGCCGAGACGTGACCAGTGAGGGCAAGAAGAGGCCGGGTCCGAAGCGGCGCACGGTGCTCGGGGCGGGCGTCGGCACGGCGGCCTCGCTCGCGGCCGGACTGCCGCTCGTCGCGGGCGGCACGGCCGCCGCCGCCGGGGCGGCGCCGCGGCGCGGGGAATCCTGGCACCGCTATGTGCAGGCGCCGCCGCAGCGGACCGTGCGTCCGGTGGGGATCGTGCGGTCGACGGGCGATGTGACCGAGCCCGAGGCGCTGCTGACACCCGGCGGCGGGACCACCGTTCTGCGGCGCCCCGAGCCGCCGGCCGCTCCCCGCTGGCCGCAGGGCACCACCGCGGAGGCCTCGTCCACGCACGCAGGCAACAACGGGAGCGACGGCCGGCCCCGCACCTACGGCGCGGACAACGCCATCGACGGCGACCCCGACACCTTCTGGAACGACGACACCGAACGGGCCTTCCCCGACACGCTGACCATCACCCTGCCCGAGGCGCGGCAACTGCCCGGTGTGACGGTGGTGTCCAACGCCGACGGCGTTCCGGCCGACTTCACCGTTGAGGTCCGGGCGGACGGCGCGTGGCGGAGCGTCGGCACGGTCACCGGCAACACCGACGTGCAGCGCGCCGTCCGCTTCGACGCACCGGTCGTGACGGACCGGGTGCGGATCGCGGTCACGGCCGACCAGGACACCGGGCAGGGGGTGTTCACCCGGATCAACGAGGTCTGGCCGGACGCGGTGGCCCCGGTGACCGCCCCCAGCGTGACCATCGACTTCGGCAAGGTCGTCGTGGGCTACCCGGAGGTCGACTTCACCCGTGCCTCCGACAACAGCCCCGGAGTGCGGCTGGCGTTCTCCGAGACGCTCCAGTACCTGACCGAGCGTTCCGACTTCACCCGCAGCGACCAGGCGGGCGGCGCAGGCCGGGGCACCGACCAGTACGCCGTACCGGCCGGCGGCGGCAAGTGGACCGACACCAAGGGCTTCGGCTCGGGCGGCGACAAGGTCTACGCCGACGGGCTGCACGGCTTCCGCTACCTGAAGATCACACTGGACGCGCTGCCGTCCGACGCGCCCGCCGCCCAGCCGTGGGGCGAAGTGGCCATCGACGCCGTGTCGTTGGACTTCACCGCCTACCTCGGCACCCCGGACTCCTACCGGGGCTGGTTCCTCTGCTCCGACGAGGAGCTGAACCGTTACTGGTACGGCGCCTCGTACACCAACGAACTCGTCGTCGACACCTTCCGCCGGGACGACGTCGACCCCCGTAACGCCTTCAGCCCCTCGCTGGACGGGAAGCTGGTGCTGCACGACGGCCCCAAGCGGGACCGGGACCCGTACGTGGGGGACGTCGCGGTGGCGGGCCGGACCCTCTACCTCACCCATGACGACGCGGCCGAGGCCGCCCGCAACGTGCTGGCCGACCTCGCCGAGCACCAGCGCGAGGACGGCTGGATCCCACCCGCGTCCATCAACAACTACACCCTCCCGCTCTTCGACTATCCGCTCTGGTGGGTGACGTGCAGCTGGGACTACGTGCTGTACACCGGCGACCAGGACTACGCGGCGCGCTACTACCCGCAGTTGGTGAAGGTGCTGGACACCTGGTACCCGAGCGTGACGGACGACGCCGGGCTGCTCAGCAAGGGGCTGAACGGCACGGCCGACTACGGCGACTACGCGTTCCTCGGCCGCACCGGCCGTGTCACGTACTACAACGCCAACTACGTGCAGGCGCTGCGCGACGCGGCACGCATCGCCGGGTTCCTGGGCCACGACGCGGACGCGCGGCGCTGGTCGGAGCGGGCCGACAACGTTGCCGGGGCCATCAACGACCATCTTTGGGACCCGGCGGCAGGCGCCTACCTGGACTCCGCCACCGGCCCGGTCAGGCACGCCCAGGACGGCAACGCCATAGCCATCACCTCGGGTGTCGCCGACGCGGAGCGGGCGGCCTCGGCGCTGGCCCACCTCGACGCGACGACGAAGCTCAGGTACGGCAACGCCTTCATGGACAACGACACACTGTTCGGCGGCGCGTCCCAGCGGGTGTACGCCTTCACGTCCTACCCGGAGCTGGTGGCGCGCTTCGAGACCGGCCGGCCGGACTCGGCGATCGACCAGATCAAACGGACCTACGGCTGGATGGACAGCCACGACCCCGGCATCACGCACTGGGAGGGCATAGGCCCGGGCGGCTCGCTCTACGAACAGGGTTATACGAGCATGGCGCACGGATGGTCGACGGGCGTCCTGCCCGCGCTCACCCACCAACTGCTCGGTGCGAAGCCGACGTCCCCGGGTTACGCCACCTGGGAGGTGCGGCCCAACCCCGGCGATGTGCGCTGGGCACAGGGCCAACTCCCCACACCGCACGGGCCGCTCGGTGTGGAGTGGAACCGGGACGGTGCCACCTTCTCGCTGACCGTACGGGTCCCTCGCGGTTCGCGCGGATCGGTCGCCCTGCCCGCGGACGGCCGGTCCGTCACCGTGCGCTCCGGGCGGCGGACGCTATGGAGGACGGGCCGGGCCTTCGGTCCCGGCGTGCACGGTGACGGCAGCCGTGTGACGGTCACCGGCCTCGGCCACGGCACGCACCACCTCACCGTCGTGAGCGAGCACTGAGGTCCGCACCCCTCAGGCGATGTACGCGGACATCGTCAGGGTCTCGGAGAGGACGCGCCACAGGGCCCGGGCGCCCGCACGGCTCGCCGCCCTGCACAGCGTCCTCTCCGTGCACGCGGTCGGCCTGTTCTGCCAGGCGCTCACCACCAGGCAGTGGAGGCCGAGGCTGCGCGTGAACAGGAACCGGATGTGCAGCCCCTCGCCCAGGTCATGGCCGGGAAGTGTCGCGATCTGGAGGCTGTCCTGCCCGACGGCCTCCACCCGGACGGGGTTGCCGCCCAGCAGCTCGCAGACGTCCCGCAGGCGGATCCGGGACGGGCAGTCACCGCGCACCGGGAACAGCCAGAAGTTGTCCGTGAGCTGTGCGCGCACGGCGTGTGGGCTGGTGAAGGGGTGGAAGCCGAGCGAGTAGCCGTACCGGTACAGCGGGTTCGGCAGGGGCGGGCCCTGCCCGGCGTACGCGGGTGACGGCAGCGCCGCCGGCAGGAGCGCGGCGAGGAGCAGGCCGGCCGGCGCCGCGCGGCCCGAAGTCCTGTCCGGCCCCGGCGCGGAGGCGCCGGACGCGCGGCGCCGCATGCGCCCGGGCTTCCGCATCAGCACCTCCCGCAGTACACGTACCGGCCAGATGGAAGGTATGTGCTCCCGGGTGTTCCGGCATCTCGGCGCCGGCACCGGTAAGGGCGGGTGGCAGGCCGGCCCGAGGCGG
This sequence comes from Streptomyces sp. NPDC127177, assembly GCF_042672475.1. Taxonomy (NCBI): domain Bacteria; kingdom Bacillati; phylum Actinomycetota; class Actinomycetes; order Kitasatosporales; family Streptomycetaceae; genus Streptomyces; species Streptomyces sp. NPDC127177. Next base: position 30,671 of record NZ_JBHXUW010000036.1, on the reverse strand, counting down.
TGGTCAACGGCCCGCGGTCACGGCCTTGAGCTCGTCGAGCGACTCACGGATGAGCAGCGACATGTCCGGCCCGTCGGTCCCGCTGATCCAACGCTCGAACGTGACCTTGAAGACGGCTATCCCCACCTCGGCGGCGAGACTCGCCGCCGGTTCCGCGACGCCCCGCCCTCGCAGCGCGTCGGCGATCGCGGTGGAGAGCCTCGCGAGCTTGATCAGCTCCCGCTCCTGGAGCTCGGCGTTGGCGGCGATGATCATCTGGCGTTGCCGGGCACGCTCGTGACGGCCCTCGAAGGCGGTGGCGGCCGCGTCCAGCGCCGCGGCCACCGCGTCGATCGGCGTCGCCGAGCCGGGTACGTCCGCGAGCGTGCTCACGAAGAGGTCCTGAAGGATCGAGGATCCCGCGAAGAGGACCTCCCGCTTGTCGGCGAAGTGCCTGAAGAACGTCCGCTCGGTGAGCCCCGCCCGCTTGGCGATCTCGGTCACGGTCGTCTGCTCGAACCCGCGTTCGCTGTAGAGATTCATCGCGGCCTGTTCCAGCCTGCCGCGTGCGTTCGGCTCCCATCGACCCATGCCGCGATTCTATGCGATGACAGTGACTGGCATCAGGTGTAGGCTCGATGACAGTCACTGACATCGATGGTCCGTCGCGTTCGCCGCGGCCCGGGCGGTCGGCTTACCAGGGAGGTTTCCCATGCGTGTATTCGTTACCGGAGCATCGGGCTGGATCGGTTCCGCCGTTGTCCCCGAGCTCGTCGGAGCGGGGCATCAGGTTGTCGGGCTCGCCCGTTCGGACGCCTCGGCCGCCGCGCTCGAATCGGCCGGGGCCGAGGTGCGGCGTGGTGCTCTGGACGATCTGGACGGCCTGCGCGGCGCGGCCGCCGACTCGGACGGCGTGATCCATCTCGCGTTCAAGCACGACATCGCCTTCTCGGGGGATTTCCAGGGTGCCGCCGACGCGGACCGTGCGGCCATCGAGGCGTTCGGCGAGGTGCTGGAGGGTTCCGACCGGCCGTTCGTCATCGCCTCCGGGACGATGGGGCTGGCGCCGGGCCGGGTCGCGACCGAGCGGGACGGGCAGAGCTCCGGCGGTGAGGCGCCCTTCACCGGTGCGCAGGCCCGTCTGGCCAACGCGCAGCTGACGATCTCCCTCGCCTCCCGTGGCGTCCGCTCGTCCGTGCTGCGGCTCCCTCCGACGGTGCACGGCCAAGGAGACCAGGGCTTCATGGCGCGCCTGACCGGGATCGCCCGCGACAAGGGCGTGTCCGGCTACGTCGGCGACGGTGCCAACCGCTGGCCCGCCGTGGCACGGCTGGATGCCGCGCGTCTCTTCCGTCTGGCGATCGAGCAGGCCCCCGCCGGATCCACGCTGCACGCGGTCGCGGACGAGGGGGTCCCGATCAGCGCCGTCGCCGAAGTGATCGGCCGCCACCTCGGCCTGCCCGTGGTCTCCGTCCCCGCGGAGAAGGCCGACGAGCACTTCGGTTGGCTGGGCAGCCTCCTGAGCCTGGACGGTCCGGCATCGAGCGCGCTCACCCGTGAGCTGCTCGGGTGGCAGCCGACCCACCCCGGGCTCATCGAGGACCTCGACAGGGGGCACTACTTCGACGCGCCTTCCGTGTGACGCCCTGGGCGGACCGCCGCCGCTGCCGGGCGTGGTGACACCCCCGTCGTCCTGTGCGACGGGGGTGTCACCGGCAGCCGGCCGACCGGCGCTGCGCTGTGCGTCCGGCCGCGCCGGCCCGCCCCGTGGTGCCGACTGTGCCCGGACCGGAACTGCGGTACAGGGATGCCGCGTCGGAACAGGAGCAGGTCCCGCGCCGCACCGGGTTCGTCCGGGTGCGAGGGCCGCGGGGCGCGCCGACTGGACGACGAGGCATACGCGAGGGGTGGGGGGCGGCCGTGAGCAGCAGCGGGACGTACTGGGGCAGGCTCGGGGCGTTCGTCGCGGGAGTCCTGATGCTCGGCCTGGGAGTCACCACGTTCCTCGATCCGGCCCAGACCTGCGGCAGCGCCGATGTGACCGCCGGCGACACCTGCGTCACGACCTCCGTGTCCGGGGGGCACGTCTCGTCCTCGTCCCAGACGTACGACCAGCACACGCTCGATGTCGGGGAGCGGAACCGCCGAATCCTGGGTGTCGCGGGCATGGCCATCGGTCCGGTGCTCATCCTCGGGGCCTGCTGGTTCACCGTCCGGGGTATCCGGTCGGGGCGGCCGGTCCGTGCCCGCCTCCTTCTGACCTCTCAACAGGCGTACGGCGGTGGCACGGAGACCGTCCGGTTCAGGGGCTGGGCCCACTGCACGCACTGTGCGGGAACGGGGGCGCGTTCCGTACGGGCCGACGGCAGCCGCCGGCGCTGCCTGTGGTGCAACAGCAGTGGCCTCGGGAGGCGGGTCCGGCGCTCGGCCACCGTGCGTGTCCCCGCGGGCGTGAAGGACGGGGGCACACTGAGGGTCCCCGGCAGGGGGGCTCCAGGCAGGGGCGGTGGACCCGCGGGGGACCTGCTTCTGTCCGTGCGGATCTCCGGGCCGGGGCAGGCGGCGGCGGACGCCACCACAGGCCCGAGGGCGGGCACCCCGCCACCGCGGCAGCGGCCGGGCGCCGCGCGGTCAGTACCCGAGGAGCGCGGCGCGCCACGCGCGCAGCCCCCTTCCCGGGGTGCGGGCACCGGATCCGTCAGCGTCCGTGCCGACGGCATACGGATCACGGTGGACCAGGCGTCCGTCACCGTTCACGAGGAACGAAGGTCTCCGACCGGCCGCACCTCCTGGGTCACCACCCACGAGCTGCACTGGCCGGACATCGCGCTGCTGGTCTTCGACAGCGACAGGCACGATCCGGTCGTCGCCCTGTACGCCATCCCGTCGGATGTCGCCCGTGCCGGACACGGACGCCTGCACCTGGTCGACGCACGTAAGTTCACGGCCTCGGACTGGGCGGCGCTGGCGGGCGGTATCGAGCGCCACAGCCACGCACGGATTGCCCTCGACACGGCTCCCCTTCGGAGTCCGGGCGGCCTGCGCGACTCCTGAGCAAGCAGGCTTCCCGGGCTGGGCGGGCACACCGAGCGGCTCGGACGGCCGGTAACCGGCTGCTGAGCGTCGCCGCCGGCCACCTGCCACCGGACCACGCAGGAGCGGGTACCGAACAGCCCCGGCCCCTGGGGTTCGCCCGTCAGGCGAACCCCAGCACCATGGCGCCGACCACCGGCGCCACGTACACCAGCGGGAACGGGATGTGCGAGTGCCGGCGGGCCCGGATCACCGTGACGACCGCCCCGGCGAAGTACAGCACCAGACCGGTCCCGGCCGCGACGCCGATGACGGGCACGAACAGGCCGGCCAGCAGACCCGCCGCCCCTGCGGCCTTGGCTGCCCCGAGCCACGTCCACCAGGAGCGGGGGACGCGGTACTCGGTCAGGGCCTGGACGACCCACTGGGCGCGGCCGAGGAGGGCGCCGCCCGAGTAGCCCGCCATGGCGGCGGCGATGACGGTGACGACGACGTGAGCGATGGACATGGTGAGGACTCCTCGTCAGGCGGAAGCCGGTGCGGTACCGCACCGGTACTGCACTGACACGCCTCGACGAGTGAACGTGACACAGGTGGAGAGGAAAGTCTCCTGCCGCCCGCCGCGGTCAGGCCCGCCGGGCGAGCAGGAACAGGTGCGGCTCCGGCACGGCCGCCGGATGGGCGGGAGTGAACACACTGCTGTGCTCCGAGAGGACGGTGAAGCCGGCCCCGGCCACCATCGCGGTGAACTCGGCCGGGCCGAAGCTGGTCAACAGCACCGGCTGCCCCATGAACTCGCCGCTCACGCCCTCCAGGTCCAACGGCACCGTGGCGACGGCCAGATGGCCGCCGGCCCGCAGCGACCGGCCGAGCAGACGCAGAACCTCCGACTGCTCGGAGCGCGACATCTGAAGGAGCGAGAAGTACACGCAGACGGCGTCGAAACCCTCTTCCTCCAGGGGGAGTTCCCGGATGTCGGCGCAGCGGAACTCGGCCCGGGGGACCTGCCGGGACGCGATGTCCACCATGACCGGGGAGACGTCGACACCCAGCACCTCATGACCGGCGTCCGTCAGGACCTGCGCGGTAGGCCGCCCCGTACCGCTGCCGACATCCAGTACCCGGCTGTGCGGAGCCAGCTGATCGAGCAGCAGCTCCAGCGAGGCGCGGTGGGCGGCCGATCCGGCGAACGACCGCTCGTACTCGACACCGAGAGCATCGAACACCGACGCCGCAGTGGGCTGTTTACCTGATTCCATCGCTGATCCACTCCTTCGCCGGCTGCTGTCCCTGTCCGTGGACGCGCCCGGCTACGGAACGCGGGCCACGGCCACGTACAGGCCGCTGGGTTCGGGCTTCGGGGCTGGTGCACCGCGGAACCACTCCGGGGCGGTCACCAGACCGGGCTCGGCGACCTCCAGTCCGTCGAGGAACCGGGCGAACTCGGCGCGGGTGCGCAGGGCCAGCCGGATGCCGCCCTTGTCGTACTCGTCGGCTCCCTGCCGGCCCCGCTCCGGGTTCACGTCCGACGCCCCCTGCGACAGCACGAGACGGCTGCCGGGTGCGAGCGCGCCGGTCAGTGTGCGGACGATGCCCTGCGGGTCCATGTCGTCGGGCAGGAAGTGCAGCAGGCCGAGCATCGAGAGCGCGATCGGGCGCTCGAAGTCCAGCACCTTCCTGGCCGCCCGGACGATGACCTCCGGTTCGCGGACGTCCGCCGGGACGTAGTCCGTGGCTCCCTCCGGAGTGCTGACCAGCAGTGCCTCCGCGTGGCGCAGGACGATCGGGTCGTTGTCGCAGTAGACCACCCGCGAGGCGGGGTTGATCTCCTGGGCGATCTGGTGCAGGTTCGGCGCGGTCGGAATGCCCGTGCCGATGTCCAGGAACTGGTCGATGCCCTCGGCGGCCAGCCAGGCCGTGGCACGGTTCATGAACGCACGGTTCTGCAGGGCGCCGGTCTTCGCCTCGACCGGCAACTGCTGGGCCACGGCCTGGTCCACCGGGTAGTTGTCCTTGCCCCCGAGGAGCGCGTCGTAGACCCGCGCCGACTGGGGCCTGCCGGTGTCTATGGGGGGCTGGGACGTCCCTGTCGTCATGACGAGCTCCGATGCAGATGATCCGACGCAGATGAGGTGAACCGCTCCTGCTTCGCAGTCTGCCACAGCAACCCGCTGATGATCATGGTGTGTTGGAGTGTGCGAGCGGCCGCCTCCCGCCCCGGCCACGGGACCGGCGGCTACTGCAACGCGTGTACCGCCGCGCCGAAGACGGCCGGGGCGCGCTGTGCCGCGGGGACGACCAGGCGTGCGGTCGAGGGACGCCGGGCCAGCATCAACAGGCCCTCGGTGAGGTAGCGATGACGTCTGGTCAGGGACTTCCACCGGCCCGGATAGTCCTGCGGGCGGCCGGCGGCCAGCGCGTCCACCGCCGCCGCGGCCGTCGCCAGGGCCAGTGCCACCCCCTCGCCGGTCAGCGCGTCCACATAGCCAGCGGCATCACCCACCAGCAGCACCCGCCCCGCCCGCCGGTCCAGCGCGCTCCGGCGCAGGGGCCCGGCGCCGCGCACCGGGCCGGCGTCCCGGCCGAGCAGTGAGGCGGCCAGCCGGGGAAAGGCCGTCAAGTGGTCCGCATGGGAGCGGCGTTCCCGGCTGAGCACGGCCACGCCCACCAGGCCGTCCCCGAGCGGTGTCACATACGCCTCGCCGCAGCGGGACCAGTGCACCTCCACGAACTCCGTCCACGGGTCGATCCGGTAGTGGCGGCGCTGCCCGTAACGGCGCACCGCCGAACCCGGGCCGTCCAGCCCCAGCTCGCGCCGGACCGGCGAGTGCAGTCCGTCCGCCGCGATCAGCCAGCGGGCCGTCAGCCCGCCCGCGTCGACCCGGTCATGGCCCTGCCGGACGCCCGTGACCTTGCCCGGCACGATCCGGACGCCGAGCTCCATCGCCCGGCCGTGCAGGGCGGCATGCAGCTCGGTCCGTCGCACGCCGAGTCCCGTACGGCCCCGGAACGCGGCCTCGGCGCTGCGCGCACCGTCCACGTAGCGGATCCCGCGCAGCCGGTGCCCGGACACCTCGACGCCCAGCGCGCGCAGCGCGGCCACCCCGCTGGGCATGATGCCCTCGCCGCACGCCTTGTCGATGGGGGAGACGCGGGGTTCGACGACGACCGTCTCCAGGCCCAGCCGGGCCGCCCGGATCGCCGCCGCCAGACCGGCCGGACCGCCGCCCGCCACCAGCAGATCGATCACGCCGGCACGTCCGCTGCCGACACGGCGGTCAGAGCCGCCTCCTCGCACCGGACGCGGACGGCCATCAGGCCCGCGTTGAGCACGGTGAACAGCACCGCGGTCACCCACGCCCCGTGCACGAGCGGCAGAGCGAGCCCCTCGGCGGCGACGGCGACGTAGTTGGGGTGGCGGAGCAGAACGTAGGGCCCGGAGGTCACCAGCGGCAGACCCGGGACGACGACGACGCGGGTGTTCCACCGGTGTCCGAGCGTACGGATGCACCACCAGCGCAAGGCCTGCGCGGCCACGACCACGGCCACCATCACCCAGCCGTACAGCGGTACGAACGGCCGCTCGGCAAGCCGGACCTCCACGAGACAGCCCACCAGCAGCGCCGTGTGCAGGGCGACCATCGCCGGGTAGTGGGCGCGGCCCGTCTCCACGCCGCCCCGGGCCATCGCCCAGCGCGTGTTGCGGAGCGCGACGACGAGTTCGGCGAGCCGTTCGCCCGCCACGGCAAGCACCAGCGCCGTGTACCAGATCATGTGTCCTCCGACCTACCAGCGCAGCAGCACCAGTTCGCAGCAGAATCCGGGCCCCATCGCCATCAGCAGACCGGGCGACCCCGGCTCGGGCCTGCGCTCCATCGTGTCCCGCAGTACGTGGAGCACGGACGAGGAGGACAGGTTCCCCACCTCGGCCAGCGAGCGCCAGGTGACGTCGAGAGCGCCGTCGGGGAGTGAGAGGACCTCGGACACGGCCTCCAGGACCTTGGGCCCGCCCGGATGGCACACCCAGTGGGCCACGTCCTTCGGCTTGAGCCCGTGCTCCGACAGGAAGTCGCGTACGTCGTCGGCGAGATACCGGCGCACCACATCGGGGACGGCCGGATCCAGGAGCACCTTGAAGCCGGAGCTGCGGATGTCCCAGCCCATCACGTGCCCGGTGTCCGGATACATGCGGCTGCGCGTCGCCACCACCTCGGGTCCGGCCCCGGACGCCCGGTCCTCGCCGAGCGCCACCACGGCGGCGGCCCCGTCACCGAACAGTGCGGTCGCCACCATGTTGGCGGTCGACGCGTCCTGGCGCTGGAAGGTGAGGGAGCACAGCTCGACCGAGAGGAGCACCGCCACGTCGTCGGGATGACCGACCAGATAGTCGTGCAGCCGCGCCACTCCGGCGGCCCCGGCGACACAGCCCAGACCGAAGACCGGCAGCCGCTTCACGTCCGGGCGCAGACCGATCCGCCCCACCAGCCTGGCATCGACGGAGGGGGCGGCCACCCCGGTGACGGACGTGAACATCAGAAGGTCCACATCGGTCGGCCGCAGCCCCGCCGTCCGCAGCGCCCCGCGCAGCGCATCGGCGCCCATCTCCACCGCCGCGCCGATGAACACGTCGTTGGCGGCCCCGAATCCGTCCAGCTCCGCGTAGCGCTCCAGCGGCAGCACCATGTTGCGGGTACGCACCCGGGCGTTCTCGTGCAGCCGGTCCAGCACCCGCCGGTCGGCCCCCGACGGCAGGCAGGTGCGGGCCACCATGTCGGTGACCTCGCGCTGGGTGTGCCGGTGGGGGGCGGGGGTGCCGTGCACGGCGGCGATCCGGGTCATCCCGGGTCCTGCTTCGGAGGCGTCATGGCCCAACCCTGCCCCACTCGATGGACAAAACGCCGCAAACAGCCCGTGTGGCTGTCATGTCGGTCCGGCACGGAGTACCTACGATCACGTGATGGGCACCCCCGACCCGCCGCGCGTGTACACGGCGACCGCGTGGCCCCCGCGCCGCGCGGTGGCACTCGCCCGCTCCTGTCACCCAGGCCCGGTGGCAGCGGTGAGCGCACTGGCCGGAGCGCTCGGTGTCGGCGCGGGCCTCGACGCGGTCCGCTGCGCCCTGCTCGTCACCGCTGTGCTGAGCGGTCAGCTCTCGGTGGGCTGGTGCAACGACGCCCTCGACGCCCACCGGGACGCCTCGGCCGGCCGCCGCGGCAAACCGGTTGCCGACGGATCCGTGAGCCGTACGGCAGTGTGGAGGGCGGCCTTCGTAGCCGCACTGCTGTGCGTGCCGCTCTCCCTGGCCTGCGGCCCTCTCGCCGGTGCGGTGCACCTGACCGCGGTGGCGGCGGCCTGGGCGTACAACCTGCGGCTGAAGGCCACGCTGCTGTCCTGGCTCCCGTACGCGATCGGGTTCGCCGCCCTGCCCGCCGTGGCCGCGCTGACCCTGCCCGGCGGCCCGGGCCCGTCCTGGTCGGTCGTGACGGCCGGGGCGCTGCTGGGACTGGCAGCCCACCTGGCCGATGTGCTCCCCGACATCGAGGACGATCTGCGCCACGGAGTGCGTGGCCTTCCGCAACGGATGGGCGCCACCCGCGCGGGGCTGCTGCTGCCGGTGCCACTGGTCGCGGCGTCGGCGGTCCTGGCCCTCGGCCCGGCCGGGCCACCCGGCTGGTGGGGAGCGCTGGCCCCGGCGGTGGCGGCGCCGACGGCACTCGCCGGGCTCCTGATCGGCCGCTACCGCCGCAAGGCCCCCCTCGCCGCCGCCGTGGTCGTGGCGGCCGTCGACGTGGCATTGCTGCTGGTACGCGGCGCCGCCCCGGTGTGATCCGGGCGGTGGTCCGTACCGGGTCTCACGCCGTGCGCAGCCACGCGTCGAGCAGGCGGAAGTCGGCGCCGGTCAGGCCTCGCCCGGGGTCGACGCGGTGGAGCAGGGCCCGCGCACCGTGGTGGGCGGACACCCACCTGCGGTCCGCCTCACCGATCTCGTCGTCGACCCAGGCGAAGTCGCGTCCGGCCGCCCACTCCACGAGTGTGCGGGTCTTCCAGTGCAGCCCCGCCCGGATATCCCGGTCCTCCTGGGCCGATGGCTCCGGCCACAGCACCACGCGGAGCGGTGGCAGCCCGAGCCGGGGCGCGACCACCTCGTTGGCCTCGTGCATCCACGTGGTGGCCCACACCAGCCGGCAGCCGAGGGCGGCCAACCTGGGTCCGAGTCCCGGATCGATCCTGGCGAGCAGCGGGTTGGCCCGGGCACCCGGCGGAAGCGGGCCCGCCGGGTACGTCCGATGGCTGCCGTCCGGGCCCGTCGCCGGGCCGAACGGGATGAGTGGGCCGTCGACATCGAGGAAGAGCAGTGGAAGCCCGCCGGAACCGGTCACCGCGGCAATGTACCGCCGGCCGCCGCGGCGGTACTCGGTGGCCGGCCGCGCGAGGCCGGTGGCAACGCCGGATCAGACCAGTACGACCGGATTGCTGAGCGCCGCCATGTGCCCACCGGGGTGGCGGACCTCGACCCGGACGAACGCCGCGTCGGCCGCGTCGAGGCCCCACTGAACGACCCCACTGCCCGAGCCGGGCAGGGACGCGTGGTGCGCCTTGCCCCGTTCGGTGTGCAGGCCGACCGTTCCCGACGGCACACCGTGCACCTCCACCCTCGCCACGGCCCGGCCGCCGCCGGTGTCCAGCCGTTCGCCGATGCCGGCGCTCCGGCCGCCGGACGAGACCGTGAACGACAGCTCGACCGAGGCGGATCCGGCCAGCCAGCTCCGCCCGGCACGGATCCCGGCGAGGACGGCCTCGGCATGGAGCCCGTCGGCCCGCACCACGGTGTGCGGGGTGCCGATCTGGCCATCGAGGTGCGCGTCGCTGTTCCCCAGGGCCGGCAGCCACCGCCCCTCGTGGATGGCGGCGGCCAGGCCGCGCCCCCACTCGGCCAGGGCCGCCTCGTTGTCCGCCTGCCACGGCACGTCCGAACTCCAGGGCCCGTTCCACACCTCGACCGCGTCGAAGCCCCGGAACGGGTACATGAAGGTGCCCGACGGATACGGCGCGTGCGGATGGGCCGCGACGCAGAGCCCGCCCAGCCGGTGCACCTCGTCCAGATGCCGGCCGATCACCCCGTCCCGTACGCCGTAGCGCCAGTCGACGACGTTGCCCGCGGGCACACCCAGCGCGAGCCAGTGTCCCGTCAGCGTGGTGACCTCCTGGCCCAGGATCACCACCAGTCCGTCGTCGGCCTGCCGGCTCCAGACGTCATGCGTCGCGGCGGTGTTGTGCTCGGTGACCGCGAGGAAGTCCAGTCCCGCCGCGCGTGCGTCGGCCGCGAGCCGTTCCGGCGTCAGCTCACCGCCGTTGGAGACCGCCGAGTGCACATGGCAGTCGCCGCGGTACCAGCCGCGCCCCCGCCCGGCCGCAGGCGGTGGCGAGGATGCCCGCTCCGGCATGCGCTTCCCCCCGTCGCCCGTCGGGTTCAGCGTCCGCCCGCCACGCGCAGAATCGCGCCGGTGGCGTACGAGGCGTCGTCCGAGAGCAGCCAGGCGACGGCTCCGGCGATCTCCTCGGGCTGACCCGGCCGCCCCAGCGGAATGCCCGCGGCGAGCTTGTCCGGGCGGTCGGGGTCCTCGTGGAATTCGGTGCGGATGACGCCGGGCGACACCGCGTTGACCCGGATTCCGGCCGCGGCGACCTCCTTGGACAGTCCGATGGTCATCGTGTCCACGGCTGCCTTGGCGGCGGCGTAGTGGACGTACTCACCGGGGCTGCCGAGCGTGGCGGCGGCCGAGGACATGTTCACGATGGCCCCGCCCCCGGTCCCGGTCATGTCACGCACGGCCCGCCGCGCGCAGAGCAGGTAGCCCACGACGTTGACGTCCAGGGCGCGCCGGAGCCCGGCGGCGTCCGCCTCGGCCAGCGGACCCGTCGGGCCACCGACCCCCGCGTTGTTGACCAGCCCGGTGACCGCGCCGAGCCCGGCGGACGCGGTCTCGAAGAGCCCGTCGACCCCTGCCTCGTCGGTCGTGTCCAGCCGCACCGTGACACAGCGCCGCCCCGTCGCCCTTACGGTTTCGGCCACGGACTCGGCCGCCGCCGCGTCCGAGCGGTAGCCCAGCGCGATGTCGTGACCGTCGTTCGCCAGGCGTACGCAGACCGCCGCGCCGATTCCGCGGCTGCCGCCGGTGACCACGGTGACCTGTTGACGGCTCATGAACGCCCCTGACTCCCGTGCGAGGATCCGAGTTCCTCGGCCGAGGGCCCATCGTAGGGACCGCCCGGCGATGGCCGGAATCAGGCGCATCTGTCCCGGGCGCGGAATGCCCTTCGCGCGGGGCCGCTTGAGGGTGTTGCACGCGTGACCGATGTATCGCACAGGGGAGCGACCATGACCATTCTTGTGACCGGTGTCCGCGGCCAGGTGGGCAGCGCCGTACTGCGGGCCCTCCTCGACGCGGGCCTGCCGGTGCGGGCCGCGAGCCGGCGGCCGGGGGACGCGCCGCCGGTGGAGGGCGCGCCAGCCGTACGCTTCGACCAGTCCGACCCGCACACGCTTCCCGAGGCGCTCGCGGGAGTGCGCAAGGTCTTCCTCTACGCCGAGCCCGAGGGAGTCGAGGGCTTCACCGAGGCGGCGCGCAAGGCCGGCGTCGAACACGTGGTGCTGCTGTCCTCGCTCTCCGCCGAGCCCGGACACGGCGACAACCCGATCGCACGGGCCCATCTGACGGTCGAACAGGCACTGGACGCGTCGGGCATCGACCGCACCTTCATCAGGCCCGGCGGGTTCGCCTCCAACGCCCTCCAGTGGGCCGGCCCGATCCGGGCCGCTCGGCGGCTGGAGCTGGCGTATCCGCAGGCCCACAGCGAGCCCGTCCACGAACGGGACATGGCCGAGGTCTCCGTACGGGCTCTCCTGGACGACGCGCACCGCGGCGCGACCTACCGGATCACCGGCCCCGAATCGCTCTCCCAGCAGCGGCAGGTGGAGCTCATCGCCGACGTGCTGGGGGAACCGGTGCACGTGGCGCGGATCAGCCCGGAGGAGTACCGGGCGGCGCTGTTGCGCCACCTTCCCGCGCCGATCGCCGACACGGTGATCTCCTACCAGGCCGGGCAGGACGGCACACCGCAGCCGACCCATGACGACGTGCGGGCCGTGCTGGGCCGCCCGGCCATCGGCTTCGCGCGATGGGCGGCGGACCACGCCGCGGACTTCCGCTGACCGCGGCACCCGGAACGCACTGAGCGACCGATGGCCGCCACCCACTCATGGAAGAGCGGCGGTCGATCGGTCGCCCGGCTGACGCGTGGCTACACGGGAAGGTCGCTGCCGCCCCGGCCGGTCTGCTGCTCGCTCTGCTCCTGCAGCTTCCGGGCCTTCTCCTGGAGCCGCCGGCGCTGCTCGGGGTCCTTGGTGCGCTCCGCGGCCTCGGTCATGTGCCGGGCCTTCTCGCGGATCTGCTGGGTACGGCCGGTTTCTCCTGCAACGCTCATCGTCGCTCCTTGGACGGTAGGGAAGAGCGGGCTCCCTCAGAGAACCAGCGCTCCGGGGCCGACGCATTCCGAACCGCTACGTACCGTGAAGGTGCCAGGTGGGGTGGGTGCCGGGAGCGGGCTGTCGCGGCGGTGCGGGGGCCGTCCCCCGTACCGCCGGGGCTCCGGGCTGCTCGGCGCTGGCATGATCGGGGGTATGAACGAGCGCATGATCGCCGCGTGTGACGGGGCATCGAAGGGTAATCCGGGGCCTGCGGCCTGGGCGTATGTGGTGGCCGACGCGGCGGGCAGGCCCTTCCGCTGGGAGGCCGGGCCGCTGGGCACCGCCACCAACAACGTCGCCGAGCTCACCGCGTTGCAGGAGCTGCTGGAGTCCGTCGACCCCGGTGTCCCGCTCGAGGTGCGGATGGACTCGCAGTACGCGATGAACGCGGTGACCAAGTGGCTGCGTGGCTGGAAGCGCAACGGCTGGAAGACCTCGGCCGGCAAGCCCGTCGCCAACCGCGAGCTGGTGGTCCGCATCGACGCCCTGCTGACCGGCCGGTCCGTGGACTTCGTCTACGTGCCCGCCCACCAGGTGGACGGCGACCCGCTGAACGCGCTCGCCGACCAGGCCGCCAGTGAGGTGGCCGTGGCGCAGCGTGCGGCAGGCACCTCGCAGGGTTCCGCGGATCTGCCGGTGCCCGTTGCGGCCCGTGCCTCCGAAGGGCGGCGGACCGGCAGCACGGCGAAGAGCTCGGGCGGTGCGGCCAAGGGCGGGGGTACGGCACGCTCGGGCGCCACGATCCGCGCCAGGTACGCCGGCCGGTGCCACTGCGGGAAGCCGTACGCGGCGAAGGACACGATCGCGAAGAACGACCAGGGCTGGGGCCACCCGGAGTGCCGCACCGCCTCCGCCTGACCCGCCCCTCGCCGCTGCACCGCCGTCCGCCGGCCCGTCCGGCCGGTGGACGGTACGGGCCGGGGCGAACCGCCCCGCGCGGTGGGTCCCGCGTGCCATGATGCGGCTCCGGTGGAGAGGCCGACACGCCACCGGGGCTGTGGGCAACGGCTACACGCTGGGGGGCGTATGGAAAGCACGGGTACGGTGCTGCGTGAACTGCGCGGGGCGCAGAAATCGGCCAAGGGGGTATCGCTCTACTCGCGGTACGTGAACCGGCCGGCCGGCCGGATCTTCGCAGCCGTCGCGTTCCGGCTGGGCATGACACCCAATCAAGTAACGCTGGTCAGTGCGGCGTTCACCTTCGCCGCCGTCGCGTCCGTGGCCCTGGCCGAACCCACCTGGCCGCTGGCCGTCCTGGTCTACCTGGGGCTGGCCGTGGGTTTCGCCCTGGACTCGGCCGACGGCCAGCTCGCCCGGCTCACCGGACGCGGAGGCCCCGACGGCGAATGGCTCGACCACGTCGTCGACTGCGCCAAGATGATCCTCGTCCACACCGCCGTACTGATCTCGTTCCACCGCTTCTTCGCCCTGCCCGCCGACGGCTGGCTGCTCCTGCCGCTCGGCTTCCTGTTCGTGGCCGTGCTGACCTTCTGCGCGGGCCTGCTGCGGGAACAGCTCGGCAAGGCCGCCGCACGCCCGGGCCCGGACGGTGCCTCCGCGGCCCGGCAGCCGGTCTCCCGGCTGCGGGCCGTGGCGCTGCTCCCGGCCGACTACGGGGTGTTCTGCCTGGTGTTCCTGCTGCTGGGCGACGAGACGGCGTTCCGTGTCGGCTATGCCGTGCTCGCCGCCGTGCACGCGCTGTTCCTGGCGGCGTTCCTCGTCAAGTGGTTCAGGGAGCTGAAAGCGCTCCGGGCAGGCTGACCAGCGAGTCCAGCGCCCGGCGCAGCTGGGTGCTGGACGTGTGCACGGTGTACGGGAAGTAGACGACCTCCACGCCGACCTCGGCGAAGTCGCGTTCGAGCCGTTTCCCCTTCTCCGTGTCCCGCCAGTCGTCCCCCTTGAAGATCACGTCGAACCTGACCTGCTGCCAGGTCTCCACCTTGTCGGGGACGGTCTCGACGAACGCGGCGTCCACGTACCGCACGCTCCGCACGATCTCCAGCCGCTCCGGCAGCGGAATCACCGGCCTGTGGCCCTTGGCGAGCGCGGCCATCTCGTCCGAGACGACCCCCGCGACCAGGTAGTCGCACTGACTGCGGGCATGCCGCAGGATGTTGAGGTGACCCACGTGGAACAGGTCGTAGACTCCCGGCGCGTAGCCGACCCTGTGCACCATCCGTTCTCTCCCCCCACGGTGAACGTGATGCCCGTCTCCCGCCGGCAGGTTTCCGGACATGGCGGCCGGTCCGGTGGGATATCGGCATCGGTGTTGATCGTGCAACGACCTTACTGTGAAGACCACTTGCGCATCACGTGAACGGATAAGCTCACTTTTGGGGCTGTTCCTTGGGGGGAACACAGGTGGCTCCGGGGGGAAGAAGGTGACCGTCCGATGCCAGACACGGATCCGCATCAGCCGTTCCAGCACCGCCGTCTGCTGGTGGTGTCGACGAACTACGCGCCGGAGCTGACCGGGATCGGCCCGTACGCCGCGCAACTCGCGGAGCACTGGGCCGCGTCCGGGGCCGATACGCATGTCCTCACCGGAATGCCGCACTACCCGTCCTGGCGGACCGAGGCCGCGTACCGGGGAGTGTGGCGGGCCGATGAGGAGCGTTCGGGGGTGACGGTCCACCGGCGAAGACACTATGTGCCGCCCCGGCAGAGCGCGTTGCGCAGAGCGGCGTTCGAGGCATCGGTCCTCGCCCACGGCCTGGTCGCACCGCCGGGGGTGCGACCGGACGCGGTGATCTCCCAGATGCCGAGTCTCGCCGGCGGCGTCCTGGGCGCGCGGCTGGCCCGCCGCCACCGTGTCCCGTACATACCCGTCGTACAGGACCTGATGGGCGCGGCCGCAGCGCAGAGCGGTATCCGCGGCGGCGGCAGGGCGGCGGCGGTGGCGTCCGCGGCGGAGCGGTACGCCCTGCGCGGGGCCATGCTCGTCGGTGTTATCCACGAGAGCTTCGTCCCCCGTGTCACCGCCTACGGGGTGGACCCCGGACGCATCCGGCTGGTCCCCAACTGGACCCATGTGCAGGCCCCTTCGGCCGACCGGGCCACCACCAGGGCGCGCCTGGGCTGGCGCGATGGCACCCCGGTGGTCCTGCACTCCGGCAACATGGGCCTCAAGCAGGGTCTGGAGGTCCTGGTCGACGCGGCCAGGCTCGCCCCCGAGATCCGTGTCGTGCTGATGGGCGACGGCAACCAGCGCGAGGCCCTGCTGGCCCGTGCGGCCGGTCTGCCCAACCTCGACTTCCTGCCGGCCGCGGGCGCGGACGAGTTCACCGATGTGCTGGCCGCCGCCGACGTGCTCGCCGTGACGCAGCGCGCGTCCGTGCTCGACATGAGCGTGCCCTCCAAGCTGACCTCATACTTCGTCTCCGGCCGCCCCGTCGTCGCCTCGGTGGCGGACGAGGGGGGCACCGCCCAGGAGGTTCAGCGCTCCGGCGCCGGACTCCTCGTCGCCCCCGAGGACCCGGCCGCCGTACTGGCGGCGGTCCGCAAGCTCGTCGAGCAGCCGGCCGCCGCCGACGAACTCGGCGCCCACGGACCCCGGTACGTGGCGCGTCACCTCGGCCGGGAAGCCGGACTGGCCCGCTTCGACGCACTGCTCACCGAGGTACTTCAGGACGACCCAGGGAGACCACGCCGATGACCGAGTCGATCCGCAGCCTGGAGGACCAGGACGAACCTGCCCTCCTGCGGGACCAGTTCCGGCAGCTCCTGCGCTACCGCACCCTGCTCGTGTTCGGCGTGGTCGTCGGACTGCTGGGCGGCGGCTGGCTCGCCCTGGGCGGCGAGGACACCTACACCTCGACCGGCGAGGTGTCCGTACGCTCGGCCGCCTCGGACCCGTTCGCCGCGGGCGCCTCGGCCGACAAGGGCATCAACATCGGCTCCGAACGCCAGACCGCCGTCAGTGACGCCGTGGGCACCGTCGCGGTCGGCTCGCTGGTCAAGCACGGCGACCGGATCGAGGTCGGGAAGCTGCTGACCGGCCTCCAGGTCACCAACCCGCCCAATACCCTCGTGCTCAGGTTCGCCTACACCGCCCGCACCCCCGAACAGGCCAGGACCCGGGCCGAGGCGCTCGCCGAGGCCTATCTGGAGATCCGCCGGGAGCGCACCGAGAACAGCATCGACAACATGGTCGACGGCTACCGCGCCCAGCTGAAGCCGCTCACCGAACAGCGCGACCGGCTGGCCGAGCAGGAGACCGGCACCGTCGGCAACGACGTGACCAGCGCACGCGCCAACATCATCGTTGCCATCTCCGAACTGAGCCAGAAAATATCGGAGTTGCGCGCCCTGGACACCACACCCGGCTATCTGAACAAGAAGCCCGTCGCACCCGAGCGTCCCACCGGTGCCGGACTGCCCCTCCTCCTCGGGCTCGGCGGCGTCGTCGGTCTGGCGCTCGGTCTGCTGCTCTCCTGGGTCCGGCTCGTCTTCGACCGGGCGGTCCGCTCCACCAGGGAGCTCGTCCGCTCGCTCGGCGCCCCGCTGCTCGGCACCCTGCCCAGGGAACGCGCCGCGACGGGCACCCTGCTAGCCATCGGACGCGGCGGCAGCCGGCTCGCCGAGGAGTACCGGGCCGTCGCCTTCCGGCTCGCCTACGACCCCTCGTTCGCCGAGCGCCGCAGGCTCCTGGTGACGGCGCCGCGCGGGGACAACGACACGGCCGCCGCGGCAGCGGTCAACCTGGCGGCGGCCTTCGCCGAGATGGGCCGCGACGTCCTGCTGTTCGAGGCGGATCTGCGCACCCCGTCACTGGCCAGGGACCTCGGCGCTACCGCGCAGGGCGCCCGGCCCCGCTGGGCCGCGGAGCGCGACGGCCGGGGCTGGCCGTCGGACAGCCGCATCAACGTCGACGTGCCGGGCTCGGGGGCGTTCACCCTGATCGCGGGCCGCCGGATGGACAACGTGCCGCGCGCCCTGACCTCCGCGCCCGTCGGACGGATCGTCGCCGAAGGCGGCCGGCCCGGAGCCGTCGTCATCGTGCTGGCCCCGCCCGTCCTCTCGTACGCCGACGCCGTCGCGCTCATCGACCGGGTGGAGGGTGTGGTGGTGGTCTGCGACCCGCGCGAGGTGCACCGCAGCGACCTCGAGCGGATTCGCGAGATCATCGGCGCCGCCGGCGGAACCGTGCTCGGTGCCCTGCTGCACCCAGGCCACGGCAGGATGGAGCGCCGGGCCCGCAGGAAGGCGGCCAAACGCCGCGCCCGCAACCGGCAGACAGCGGGACCGGACCGAGACGGGCAGGACGGCCGCGGGCAGCCGGGCGGGCCCGGCCGGACCGACGGCGGTGCCCGCGCGGGCGACCCCGCCGAGACGCTCGGCCTGCGCACCCTGGACGGCGCACCCGGCACCCGGCACGGCGGCGACAGCGAGCACAACAGCGCCGCCGGACGCAGATGAGGGCACGCACCGCGATCGTCTGCTCGGTCGCGGACCAGGGCGTCGCGGCACTCACGAACATCCTGGTCCTGGTGGTGGCCGCCCGGCTCTCCACCGTCGCCGACTTCGCCCGGTTCTCCGGCGTCTATCTCGTCTTCACCGTGCTGCTCGGGGTGTTCGGCGCCTACACCGGACAGCCGCTGGTGCTGCGCCGGAGCGCGAACGACGACACCCGCGGCGCCTGCCGGTCCGCGGTCGCCTTCACGCTGCTCGTCTCGGCCGTTCTGGGCGGACTGCTCGCCGCCGTCTGCGCGGCCGTTCCCGGAGACACGGCACGGGCCCTGGCGATGCTGGGGCTCGTCCTGCCCGTCGTCCTCGCACAGGACACGGCCCGCTACGCGTTCGCCACGCTCCACGCGCAGCACCTGGCGCTGGCCGCCGACACGCTCCGGCTTCTCTGTGTGCTCGGCGCGCTGGCCGTGCAGCCGCACGGCACCTCGGCCGCCCGGCTCGTCACCCTGTGGGGCCTCTCCGCACTGCCCGCGCTCCTGCTGTCCGTCACCGTGCTGCACCGCAGGACGGCCGGCACCCCCGTGCGGCTGTCCCCCCTGCTGCGGCGGGGGCACCTCGGCCGGCGCTTCGTCGTCGAGTTCGGAGTGGGCAACGCGACCAGCCAGCTCTCCGTGCTCGGCCTCGGCGCGGTCGGCAACCCCCTCGTCGTCGGCGCGCTGCGTGGCGCGACCACCCTCTTCGGCCCGCTCAACGTGCTCTTCACCTCCGCCACCGGCTTCGGCCCCCCGCTGCTCGGGCGGCTCGCCACCGACCGGCTCAGGGTGCGGGCCACCGCGGCCCTGGCCACCGTCCTGGCGGCGACCGCCGCGGGCTGGGCCACCGTCCTCGCCCTGCTGCCCGGATCAGTGGGCCGCCATCTGCTCGGCGACACCTGGCCCACGGCTGCGGCGCTGCTCCCCGCGACCGGCAGTCAGTACGCGGCGATGGCCGTCGGCACCTGCGGACTGCTGGCGCTGCGGCTGCTCGACCCACGCACCACGCTCTCCATCCAGGTGGTCTTCTCGCTCACCGCCGTCGCGTTCCTGACCGGGGGTTACGTGCTCGGCGGTGTGCCGGGCGCCGCCTGGGGCCTGTGCCTGGGCTCCGTCTGCAAGGCGGTCGCCACCTGGACCAGGGTGGCGCGGCTGACCCGTCGCGCCGGGACGGGCCCGGCCTCCGTCAGTGCGACCGCTGTCCGTTCCGGTCCCTGAAACTCGCGACCAGGGCCAGGCACAAGGCCGCGATGGCCAGCTTCCCGGCCGCCTGGAGCAGTGGGCCGCGCAGCAGGATGAAGGTGTATCCGGCGACCAGCGGAGCCGCGACGGCCAGGACGCTGCCGGGCCCCGGGCCGTCCCGGGACACCGCCCGCGCGTACCGCCGGTCGGTGCGCGCGGCCGCGTACCCGATCAGGGCGAAGCCGCCGATCATGCCCGGGGCGCCGAAGTCGACCCAGAGCTCCGTCCACATCGGCGCGGAGAGGTTGGTCATGTTCATCCCCATCCACTGCCCGACTCGCACCCCGGTGTCCTCCGGTTTCCCGCTCCACGCCGCCCGGGGCACGAAGAAGAAGGCGGAGCCCGCCAGTTGACGGCCGTAGGTGTGGCCCCGGGTGCCGACCCAGGAGATGGTGTTGGCGAACATGACCGTCTGGTCGTAGTCCTTGGTGGCCAGCGGCTCGAAGACCGAGGACGACTGGACCGGCCGGTACCCGGAGTCGTCGTAACGGAACCGGTCGGCGTACGGGAACAGCACCAGGGCCCCGACCACCCCCGTCGCCAGCACCGAGCGGTACATCGCCGCGCTGCTCGGGAATGCGGTGAACAGGAGCGAGACCAGTACCGTCAGGAACCAGTAACGGGCGTTGGAGACGGGGTTGTTCACGACCAGGTTCACGATCACCAGCGCGGACCAGACCAGTACGGTGGACGGCGCGCGCCGGGCCCGGCGCGAGGTCACCAGGCGCCGGGTGCAGAAGAGCAGCGCCAGCAGCGCCGGCACCGTGCCGAACCCCTTGAGGAACGCCGAGCCCACGTTGGACTGGCCGGACGCGACCCCGCTGTCCGCGACCGACGCGCTGATCTCCTGCCTGCTGGAGAAGAACACCGCGGGCCCGCCGACTTTCAGCACGTAGTACCCGCTCGCCGCGAACGCCAGCAGCACCAGCAGCCGCAGCCTGACCGGGTGCGCGGTGGCCGCACGGCCGCTCCCGCGCCCCCCGGAGCCACGTGCGCGCAGCGGGCGCCGGGACGCCAGCAGGGCCCCCAGGTCGAACGCGGCGCATCCCACCAGGACGAGCGCGATCGCGGTCACCAGGTCGGAGCGCGGCCCGACCACCGGTGTCGGGGTCTGCCCGATGACGGCCTGGGCGAACGGCGCCACCCCCATCGCGATGTACACGAACATCCAGAAGACACCCTGCAGCAGCCGCCGCCGGGTGGACAGGATCATCGTCGCCAGCCGCGCACCCGAGTAGCACGTCAGCACCAGTTGCAGCCAGTACCCGGTGTCCCGGACCCCGGTCCCGGGCTGCGCGGCGATCAGCGCGGGCAGGAAGCAGACCAGACCGAGGATGAGCGGCACGGCCATCGCCCGCGACAGCATCGCCCAGGACATGGGCCCGGCGGACGGCCCGGCCGGACCGCGCCGTCCGCCCTCCCGGACGTCGGCCGGCGGCCTCGCCCCGTGCACGGACGTCATCTGTTCCCCGTTCCGTGAGCCTGTGAACACTCTAACGAATCAACCCACTTCGGGTGATGTGATGACTAGTCTGTGAACAGCTGCCGAGGTCGAGGGGAACCCTGGTGAAGATCCTGCACGTCGTCACACTGCACACCCCGGACCACGCCTTCGGCGGGCCGACCCGGGTCGCCCTGAATCTCTCGAAGGTCCAGCGCGCCGCGGGTGACGACGCCCGGATCATGGCCCTGGGCGACGGCTTCGACGGCCCGCTGCCGCGTCAGGTGGAGGGGGTGCCCGTCCATCTCTTCCAGGCCCGCCACGTGCTGCCGGTGTTCGAGGTCAGCGGCATCACATCGGGTGCGCTGCTGCTCGCCGCGCGCCGCATGATGCGCGGCGCCGACATCGTCCACGTACATCTGATGCGTGATCTGGTGACACTGCCCGCCGCGCTGCTGGCCCTGGCCTCCGGCACCCCCCTGGTCGTCCAGACGCACGGCATGGTGGACCCGACCGAGAAGCGGGTGGCGCAGCTGACGGATCTGCTGGGCGTACGGAAGGTGCTGCGCGGCGCCGATGCGGTGCTGCACCTCACCGAGAGCGAGCGGCTGGACGTCAACGCCGTCGCCGCCCCGGTGGAGCTGACCCGGACCGTACGCCTGGTCAACGGCGTACGGCCGCAGGAGCGCAAGCCCGAACGGGACCCGGCGCGGCCGCCTACGGTGCTCTTCCTCGCCCGGATACAGGAGCGCAAGCGGCCGGAGGACTTCGTCGCGGCGATGCCCGCGGTGCTGGCCGAGCATCCGGACGCCCGGTTCGTCCTGGCCGGCCCGGACACCGGGGCGCTCGACGGCACGCTCCGGCTGGCCCGTGCTCTGGGCGTGCTGGAC
This sequence comes from Streptomyces sp. NPDC127177, assembly GCF_042672475.1. NCBI lineage: Bacteria > Bacillati > Actinomycetota > Actinomycetes > Kitasatosporales > Streptomycetaceae > Streptomyces > Streptomyces sp. NPDC127177. Next base: position 9,116 of record NZ_JBHXUW010000036.1, on the reverse strand, counting down.
TCGCTCGACCACGTCGGGCCGCTCGGCCACGAAGAGGTGCTGGCCGCCGGCCGGCAGGCCGACGTGTACGTCCTGCCGTCGATCGAGGAGCCCCTCGGCGTATCGGTCCTCGAGGCGATGTCCGTCGGTACGCCCGTCGTCATCACCCGCACCTGCGGCCTCGGGCCCGATGTGGAGAAGGCCGGAGCGGGCCGCGTGATCGACAGCCGGGTCGGCGAGGACGCGGCCAACGCCCGGAAGGTCGCGCGGGCCGTCCTGGAACTCCTGGAGCCGAAGGCCAACACCGAGGCGGGGCAGGCCGCCTGGGAGCTGGTCGGTGAGCACTTCACCATCGACGTCGTGACCGGCACGCTCCGGCGGACCTACGAGAACGTGGTCCGCCGGAAGCGCCGCTGACTCAACGGCCCGGTACCTCGCGCGACTTGAGCGCGATCTGCCACCGGTAGAAGCTCATCGCCAGCGCGAAGTCGAACCCCGCCCGGCCGTCCAGGAAGCCCCGCCGGTACACGTACATGTACGCGAACGACACCAGCGGCTTGAACGGTGCCTTGTGGAACAGCTGCCCCTGACGGGACTTGACCCTGCGCACCTGCTCCTTGACCTCGGGGTGGTGCTCCAGCCAGGCCTCCCAGTCCGAGTACCGGTTGTGCCGCTCGAACCAGGCGGTCACCGGGTCGAGGTCCTGGTGCTCGATCGGGTTCCGGAGTGACCCCGCACTGTCCGCGACCGGCTGGTAGTGGCCCTCCACCTCGCCGATGCCCGGCGCGTCGAGATCCCCGACCTCCGGGTACCGGCTGCGGGTGCGGTCGGTCAGCGACCGCTTGCGGATGGTGTAGCCGTGCCGCAGCCGCTTCCCGGAGAACCAGTACCCCAGCGGGATGTCGTACGCGGCGGGCCTGGGCGTCTGCGGATCGGCGAAGACCTGCCGCAGTTCGGCCAGCAGGCCGGGGCTGAGCCGCTCGTCGCCGTCGAGCAGCAGGATCCAGTCCAGGTCCGTGCGGACGTTGTCCAGGCACCACTGCTTCTTCCGGGGGTGGCCGCCGTCCCAGGTGTACATGACCACCTCGGCGCCGCACTCCGCGGCGATCTTCGCCGTGTCGTCCGTACTGTGCGAGTCGACCACCACGACCGCCTCGAAGTAGCCGAGGACCGACTTCACCGCCTCGGCGATGTTGAGCCCCTCGTCCTTCGTGGGGATCGCCACGGCTATCGGCAGCTTGTTCATCCGTTGTCTCCTTCGGGCAGCCAGGCGTAGCAGCCTGTGGAGGTGAAGGCGCGGGCCGCCTCCGGGATCGTGATGCCGCTGCGCTTCCCGTCGTCGGACGAGCCCGATGCCAGGGTCCTGCCGTTCTTTCCGCTGATCTCCCAGTTGCAGTTCTTCGTGGGGGTGACATCGCGGTAGCGGCCGGGCCGGACCTCCGCGCCCTTGTAGGAGCCGTCGGCGTACGCCCGTGAGGCCCGCTCCACGAGGTCCTTGTGCTGGGTGCACAGGTGCGCGACGGCGGGCTTCGCGTTCGCGATCTCGCCCGTGGCGACCGCACCTGTCGCGGTGTCGGCGTCGACCCGGACCAGGTACGTCAGCCGGTCACAGGTCTCCTGTCCCGTCTGGAGGACTGCCGCCGGGTCCATGCCCTTGGGCACCCGGTCGACCAGGTACTCCTTCTGTTTCTTGGTGAACGTGCCTGTGGCCGGGGTGAGTTCGTCGGTCGGGATCTTCGGTGGCTTGCTGGTGCCGGAGGCCCGCGGGGAGGCCGGGGCGGAGCCGTCCGGCTCCGCCGGCGCGCCGGCCACCGGCCCCGCCGAGGCAGCGGGGCCGGTCTGCGCCGCCTTCCTCGGGCCCGGGTCGGACGACGAGCCGCAGGCGGCCAGCGCCGCCGTCGTGAGTACGACGACGGCGCCGGCCAGGAACGGATACCTCATCCACCCGTCCTCAGGGCGTAGTGGGCGCTGACCTGTGCGGCGGTCAGCGCGGCCGGGTACACGGCGGTCTCGTCGATCTGCCCGGCGAAGAAGTTGCTCGTCGGACGGTTCGGCCAGGTCGCCAGGTTGTCCCCGCCCACCCGCCAGTACCCGGTGTAGCTCTCGTTCTTGGTGTACTGCGGGTTCGAGGCGCGGAGCTGTCCGTCGACGTACAGGGCCATGCCGCCGGAACCCTGGGTGGCGACGACATGGTGCCAGGCACCGTCGTTGTAGGCCCCGGTCGTGCTGACGGTCTGGCCGCCGACGTTGTGGGTGCCGAAGGTGAGGCGCCCGTTGTTGAGCATGTACACATGCTTGTCGTACTTGCCGCTGAGTTCCAGGGTGTTGGTGCCGAAGCCGATGATCTTCCCTCCCCGGGTCGTCGTCGTTTTGATCCAGGTCTCCACGGAGAACTTCGCGGTCTGGGCGCGGCTCCGGTTGCTGTACGCGTACTGCGTGGTCCCGTTGAACCCGATGGCGGTCGAGGGCCCGGCCACCGCCGCCGGGGTCTGCCGGTAGGAGGGCGCGTTGCGCAGGAAGCCGTTGTCGAGACCCGCCCCCGTATCGGCGGCGAAGGTGGAGGTGCCCTCGTCGTAGCGCCAGTACAGGGAGGCTCCGTCGGACAGCACCCTGGCCGGGTAGCCCTCGGCCTTCGCCGCCACGGTGGCGGTCACGGCGGGGGACTTGGCACTGGTGTTGATGCCGTCGCTCGCGGTGATCCGGTACGTGTGCGTCTCTCCCGGTGCCACATCGGTGTCGGTCCACCGCAGTTGCGGGCGGTCCCAGAACACCGAGTAGCCCGTCGTCGTGTGCACCGGAGCGGTCGCGCCGTCCTTGTAGATCCGGTAGGTGAGCTCCCCGTCGTCCGTGTCGAAGCTCGTCTGCCAGTTCACGTCCACCTTGTCCGGGGCGACCGTGGAGACGCTGACGTTGGGCACCCAGGGCGCCCCGGTGTCCGGGCCGTCGGCGAAGCGGGTCAGACCCTGCTGAGGTGCGCTGTTGACGGTGGTGAACTCGCCGCCCACCCACAGATAGTGATGCCCGCCCTTGTCGGTCTGCGCCATCACACGGGGGCCCACCGGCTCCCCGATCCCGTCGTTGGTGTCCGGGAACCACGGCAGCAGCTTCGGGTCGCTCACGGACTGAGCCAGCAGATGCTTGCGCGGCTGGTCGGGGAACTCGCCCATGGAGGCACAGTCATGGGCGTGACTGCCGCTGTAGAGCACCCCCTTGTGCACCAGGATGGCCTGTGTGGCACCGAGACAGGTATCCCGCCACACCTGCTGGAAGGTGCCCAGGTCCAGGGCGATACGGCCGTCGAAGACGCCGCCCCCGGTGCCTTCGTTGGCGGTGTAGAACTGGGTGGCGTCCGTGGTGAGGTCCTGCACCGTCGAGGTGTTCGGGATGAAGCCCGGATAGCTCTTGTCCAGGGCGCCCGTCGTCGCGTTCACCACCGCGAGCGCGTGCGACGTGGTGCCGTTGACGGTGAAGAAGTCACCGCCGAGCAGGACGTGTCGTCCGTCCGGCGTGACCTCGACGGCCCGGCCCACCTGGTCCGTGTTGGCCGTCCACGGCTTCAGCGCCGCTCCCGTGGTGACCGCGGCGAACTTGTTCCGGGTCTGCCCCGCGACGCTGTTGAAGTCACCGCCGAGATAGACGGTGTCGGTGGTGACGGCGAGGGCCCGGACGGTGGCGGAGACCGCGACCTTGAAGTTGGTGCGCGGGGTGCAGGTCGCGGTGTCGATCGCCGCGATGTTGCTCACGCCGACCCCGTTCACCGCCCCGAACTGGCCGCCCGCGTAAAGGGTCTTGCCATCGGGGGAGAGAGTGAGGGCCCGCACGGTCGCGGTCCCCGACGACAGGGTGAACGACAGACTGCAGCCGGTCGGCGCACCGGTCGCCGCGTCGAACGCGGCGAAGTTCACCGCGGGCTGTTCCGACGTTCCGGCGGGTGCGCCCGGCGGCCGTACGGTGGAGAAGGTGCCGCCCGCGTAGACGACCCCGACGTCCGTCGCGGCCATCGACCAGACGATGCCGTTGGTCTGCCAGGTGGAGAGGTCGTCGGCGGTGAGCGCGACCGGAGCGGTGAGCGCCGTGGCCGGGGAGCCCCCGGCAGCGGCGGCGCTCAGGGCCCCGGCGAGCAGGCAGAGAGCCGCGGCCACGGCGCGCAGCCGGCCGCGCCCCCCGCGTCTGCGCCCCGTACTTTCGTTCATCATTCAGCTCCGAAGGTGAGAACGAGCTGCGGCCGCCAGGCCGCGGTTGCCACCTCGCTCGACCAGATGCGCAGACTGTCCGTCCCGCCGCTGGTGAGAGCGAGTGAGTAGGCGGAGCCCAGGGCCCCGCCCAGCGCCGGCGCGTTCAGTTCCACCGAGTAGCCGGTGGAGACCTCAGCCGCGCCGGAAATGGTCCCCAGCACCGTCGTGGCGAGCGACGGCCGGGAGTTGTAGGTGACCGACGACTCGGTCCACGCGCCGGTGACCGGCACCAGGGTGTGGCTCTCGGCCGAGCCCGCCGTCGGGTCCGACGAGGTGCGGAAGACGAACCGGGCGCTTCTGAGCGCCTGCCCGGCGGGCGCGGCGGGCAGCGCGTACCGGAGGTAGGCGAGATAGGCCGTCGTGCCCCGGGTGGCCAACTGGGCGTCGTTGTAAGTGGTGTTCGCGGCGACGCTGTTGACGTACGCGTCCTGGGTCGGTGTGAGGGAGACGGTGGTGTCCCCGGGGCCCTGCGGGGTGTCCGCGAGGCCGTGGTGCGCGGCCGCCTGCGCGGCGGTCAGCGCCGAGGGGTAGAGGGCCGTCTCGTCGACCTGCCCGGCGAAGTAGGTGCTCGTGGGACGGTTCGGCCAGCCGTTGGTCATGGCGTCCCCGCCGACCCGCCAGTACCCGTTGTACGAGCGGTTGCCCGCCGCGGTGTTGGAGCCGACGGACACGCCGTCCACGTACAGCCGCATGCCGGCCGGCCCCTGCGTGGCCACCGCGTGGTGCCAGACGTTGTCGTTGTAGGAGGCGGCCGATGTGATGGTCGGCCGGTTGCTGGTGCTGCCGACCTGAACGCCGAAGGCGAGGCGCCCGTTGCCGGTGAGGTAGAGCAGCTTGTCGGAGATGCTGCTCGTGTGCCCCTGCGCGCTTCCGGTGTTGTTGCCGTAGCCGACGATCCGGCCGCCCCGGACCGTGTTCGTACGGAACCACGTCTCGATGGAGTACGGGGACGGCGACGTGTAGTGGTGCAGCCGGTCGCTGTAGACGTACTCGTCGGTGCCGTTGAGCGCGAGCGCCGCCGAACCCGCCACGGCGGACGGGGTCGAACGGTAGGCGGGGGCGTTCACGTAGACGCCGCCGTCCTCGTTCTGCGAGGCGTCCGCGGCGAACCCGCCCCCGGACTCGTCGTAGCGCCAGTAGAGGTCCGCGCCGTCGGCCAGCACCCGCGCCGCGTACGGACTCGACGAGCCGGTCGCGGTGACGGAGGCACCGGCGGACAGGGCACTGGTGTTGGTGCCGTCGCTCGCCGTGATCCGGTACGAGTAACTGCGGCCCGCCACCACGTCGGTGTCGGTGAAACCGAGCTGCGGCCTGCTGAAGAAGAGCGAGGAACCGGTCGTGGTGTACACGGGAACCGGGCCGCCGTCGCGGTAGACCCGGTAGGTGAGCAGACTGTCGTCCAGGTCCAGGCTCGAACGCCAGCTGACCCGCACCTGTCCGGCGCGCGGTGCCGAGAGGCTCACCACGGGCACCGAGGGAGCCCCGGTGTCCGGGGCGCTCGCGAAGCGGGTCAGGGCCTGCTGAGCCACTCCGTTGACCGTCGTGAACTCACCGCCCACCCAGAGGAAGTCGCGTCCGCCCCGGGACGAGACGGTCAGGGCGCGCGGCCCCACCGGCTCACCGATGCCGTCATTGGTGTCCGGGAGCCAGCCCAGCATGGCCGGATCGCCGACCGCCTGCGCGGTGAGGTGCTTGCGGACCTGGTTGGGGAACCCGCCCATCGTCGAGCAGTCATGGACGTGACTGCCCGCGTACAGCACCCCCCGGTACACGCGAAGAGCCTGCGTGGCGCCCTGGCAGGTGTCCCGCCACCGCTGGTCGAAGGTGTCGAGCCCCATGGCCAGACGGCCGTCGAAGGAGGCGCCGCCGGCGCCCTCACCACCGGCGTACCAGCCGTTGGACGCGCTGTCGGTGACGATGTCCTTGATCACGGCGGACGCCGGGATGAAGTTGCCGGTGTAGGCGCGGGTCAGCGCTCCGGAGGAGGCACTGGTCACCGCGAGGGCGTGCGAGCTCGCACCGCCCACGGTGAAGAAGTCGCCGCCGATCAGTACGTTCTGCCCGTCCGGAGTGACCTTCAGCGTCCTGCCCGGATCGTCCGCGTCCGGATTCCAGCCGGTCACCGCGCCGGCCGCCGTGACGGCGCCGAAGAACCGCCGGGTTTGTCCGTCGATGCCCTGGAAGTCGCCGCCGGCGTAGACCGTGCCGTTCGCCGCCACGTCGAGTGCGCGCACCGTCGCGGAGAAGGCAGGCGCGAAGCCCGGTCGCCGCGTGCAGGTGGCCGTGTCGATGGCGACCAGCCCGTTGGCACCCGCGCCGTTGACCGCGTTGAAGTAGCCGCCCGCGTACAGCGTGGACCCGTCGGGGGAGACCGCGAGCGCCCGCACGGTCGCCGTGCCGCTGCTCCGGGTGAAGGCGAGTGAGCATCCGGTGGGCGCTCCGGTGGCCGCGTCGAACGCGGCGAAGTTGACCGCGGACGTGGTGTCGCTGCCGGCGGCGGAGCCGGCCGGGCGCACACCGGTGAACGTGCCGCCCGCGTAGACGACCCCCTTCGCCTCGGCGAGCGACCAGACGATGCCGTTCGTCTGGTATGTGGCGAGATCGTCGGCGGTGAAACCGACCGGCGGGGTCAGCGCGGCGGCCGGGGGAGCGGTGGCGGCGGACGTGGTGAGCGCCCCCGCCGTGAGCGCGAGAACGGCGGCGAACACCCCGCCGCGGGCACGTCTGAGACGTCCGGGACACCTCACCGGTCCACCCGCACGGCAGCCCCGGTGAGCTGGTCGGCCAGCTGCCGGACGTCGGCGTCGACCATGATCCGGGCCAGCTCCCGCGATTTCACCGCAGGCTTCCAGCCGAGCAGTTCCGCCGCCTTCGACGCGTCCCCGATCAGCGCGTCGACCTCGCTGGGCCGCTCGTACTTGGCATCGTGACGGACGTGCTCGCGCCAGTCGAGACCGACGTGCTCGAAGGCGTACTCCAGGAACTGCCGGACACTGACCCCCTCTCCGGTGGCCACCACGTAGTCGTCCGGGGTGTCGCACTGGAGCATCCGCCACATCGCGTCGACGTACTCGGGGGCGTACCCCCAGTCGCGGATCGCGTCCAGGTTCCCCAGGTGCAGGCGCGTCTGCAGGCCCGCCTTGATCCGGGCCACCCCACGGGTGATCTTCCGGGTCACGAAGGTTTCGCCGCGACGCGGGGACTCGTGGTTGAACAGGATCCCGTTGACCGCGAACATCCCATACGCCTCACGGTAGTTGACCGTCGACCAGTAGGAGTAGACCTTCGCGACGCTGTACGGGCTGCGCGGGTGGAACGCGGTCCGCTCGTTCTGCGGCGGCGGGCTGGCGCCGAACATCTCCGAGGAGGACGCCTGGTAGACGCGGGTGTCGATGCCGCTGGCGCGCACCGCCTCCAGGAGGCGGACCGTGCCGAGCCCGGTGATGTCACCCGTGTACAGCGGGGCGTCGAAGGAGACCCGCACATGCGACTGCGCGCCCAGGTTGTAGACCTCGTCGGGCCGGATGTCGCGCAGCAGGTTCACCAGGGCGACGCCGTCGGCGAGATCGGCGTGATGCAGCACGAAGGAGCGGTTCTCCTCCTCCGGGCCCTGGTAGATGTGGTCGATCCGCTCGGTGTTGAAGCTCGACGAGCGGCGGATGAGTCCGTGGACCGTGTATCCCTTCTGGAGCAGCAGTTCGGACAGGTACGAACCGTCCTGTCCGGTCACGCCGGTGATGAGCGCTGTCTTCGTCACGTCTCCCCCTTCTGTGGTCGCCCGAGAGGCTGTTGGTCGCCGAAATTTCAGAGTTTGAGCGATCTGCGGTAAAACGTCACCGCGCCATGGAGCTGCTGGCACAATCCGAGCCATGACGACTGATCTCCCCGGCCCCTCCCAGGAACCCGTCCCGTCCCTGCTCCGGACCGGCGCCCGCGTCTTCGTCGCCGGCCACCGCGGCCTGGTGGGCTCGGCGTTGGTGCGCCGTCTCACCGCCGAAGGCCACGAGGTGATCACCCGTGGCCGCGACCGCCTGGACCTGCGCGACGCCGAGCCGACCGAGGCCTTCCTGCGGGAGGCGCGCCCGGACGCGGTGGTGCTGGCCGCCGCCAAGGTCGGCGGGATCATGGCCAACAGCACCTACCCGGTGCAGTTCATCGAGGACAATCTGCGGGTCCAGCTGAGCGTGATCGCCGGGGCGCACGCGGCGGGTGTCGAGCGGCTGCTGTTCCTCGGCTCGTCCTGCATCTACCCCAGGCACGCCCCGCAGCCGATTCCCGAGAGCGCCCTGCTCACCGGCCCGCTGGAGCCGACCAACGAGGCGTACGCGCTCGCGAAGATCGCCGGGATCGTGCAGACCCAGTCCTACCGCCGGCAGTACGGTGCCTCGTACATCTGCGCCATGCCCACCAATCTCTACGGGCCGGGGGACAACTTCGACCTGGAGACCTCGCACGTCCTGCCCGCGCTGATCCGCCGCTTCCACGAGGCGCGGCGGAGCGGGGCGTCGACACTCACGCTCTGGGGCTCCGGAAATCCCCGGCGCGAATTCCTGCACGTCGACGATCTGGCCGCCGCCTGCGTGCTGCTGCTGGAGCGGTACGACGGTGGCGCACCCGTCAACGTAGGCACCGGTGAGGACCTGACGATCCGTGAACTCGCTTCCACGGTAGGAGAGGTGACCGCGTATCAGGGACGTGTCGAGTGGGACACCAGCAAGCCGGACGGCACGCCGCGCAAGCTGCTGGACGTGTCCCGGCTGGCATCCCTCGGCTTCACGCCGCGGATCGGGCTGCGTGAGGGGATCGCGGGCACCTACTCCTGGTGGCTCGAACAGCAGGGCGCCCAGGTCTGACCGGCGACCGGGGCCGGACCGGCAGGCCGGGTGGCCGGGCACCCCGGGG
>NZ_JBHXUW010000035.1:73006-87823 GCF_042672475.1 Streptomyces sp. NPDC127177 | reverse complement strand
CGGCCCCGCAACCCCAGCAACCTCACATCCGTCCGCGGCACCGACCTCCGGGACCACCGACGAACACGACGACGCACATCCCCCATTTGTGACATACGTCGAGGCTAACTACCCCGGAATACAGGCGTCTTGGGCCCCCGGACCCAAACACAGGGGCACCGAGAAGTCCGGTCGGAGCAGAGGCCCTGGCGCACGCGCGGCCGCGCGGCGTTCCCGTTGACCACTTGGGCCCAACTTTGGGGCCAAAGGCCCAGGTCACCCTGGCCGGGCCGCCGTACGCTCACGACATACCCGGTGGTCGGAGCGTGCCGGGGACAGACCGTGCAAGTGGACGTGGGAGAGGAAGAACCGTGAGTGGTGGCAGCGGCTGGGGAAGCGGAAACGCGGGCCACATACCTCCCGGACACGGTCCCGGCGGCAGATCCGACGGCGGTGGGGGCTCGCTCTTCCCACTGGTCCGTAGCTGGGCAGTCGGCGCCCTCGTCCATCTCGTCGCCGGGTATCTCCTCACGCGCGGACTCGTCGAACTGCTGGCCACCGACGAACGGCTCGACGTGTTCACCTGGCGCCTCGCCCTGGTGCACGTGCCCGCCATCATCACCACCGTGGTCGCGGTCCTGGCCGCTGCCCGTGTGCTGCCCGACGAGCAGCGCTCGTCCCGCCCGCTGTACGCGCTCGCCACGCTCACCGTCCCGGTGGTGGCACTCGGCTACGGGTACGCCGTGTCGTGGGACGTCGTGGGGACCGAGGATGTGCTGATGCCGGTCGTGGCGCTGGTGACCGGCGTGGCCGTGGGGCTGGCCGTCGACCGGCTGATGGAGGACGACGGTGTGCAGTCCCCCGCCCCTGGCTCGTACAACTGGCGCGACGGGGGTGCCACGGCGATGGAGTACCTCGGAGTGATCGTGCTCGTCGTGACGATGGCCGGCGGCATGACCATGGCCGGCGTCGGCGGCAGCATCGCGCACGCGTCGGAGCGGACATCTGTGAAGGGCACCGGGACGACGGGCGTCGTCGTGGCGGGCGTCCACTCGAAAGAGGTCCCGTTCTCCGTCCGGATCGCCACGGTGAAGTAGCGTCGCCGGCCCGAGCTGTGAGGCCGCCGGCGGGGCCCTGTTGTCGAGCAGATCTCGGAGCGTGTGTGCATGCAGGTTCTGCCCGGCGGAACGGCGACCTTCCTGCTGCTGTTCGGCCTCTTCCTCGGAGCTTTCGCCGTACGGTCCGCGCTGCGACTGAACCGGGTGCTGCACCTGGTCCGGCACGGCGAACACGCCGAGGGGCGCTGCGCGGACCGGCGCACGGTGGACCGGGGGCCGGGTATGCAGCGCGGTTACGCACCCGAGTACGTCTTCACGTTCCGCACCCGCGACGGCCGCGAGGTCGAGTTCACCGATCACTCCCCTGGCCCGTTCGGCTTCCGGGTAGGTGATCCGGTACGGGTTTCCTACGACCCGGCGGCCCCCGCGAAACGCGCCACGGTGGCCGGGCGCGGGGCCTGGGGCCCGGTGGTGATGCCCGCGGTGTTCGCGGTGGTGCTGGGAGCGTTCGCTGTGGGGCTGGTGCTCGGGTTCCTGGCGATGCGGGGGTGGGTCTGAGCGGGGCGGCTGAGCGGGGGCCGGTCCGCGCGGCGTGCGTCCCGCGCCCCTCGTCAGAACCTGTGGCGCGTCAGAACCTGTCGCGGTCGAAGGGCACGGCCAGCGGCTCCAGCGCACCGGCGGCGAACAACTGCCTGTTGGCCTCGACGACCGTCTCGACGGCGGGCGTCTGCGTACCGCCCCGGGTGAGGTCGATGACCAGGCCGCCGGCGTCTGTGCGTACGTACGTCCCCGGCAGCCCTTCGGGTGCGCGAGCCGCCCTGCCGGGCGAGAGGTAGACGGACCGGCCCCCGCGGGGCGTGCTCGCCCTCAGCCCGAACTCCGCCTTCACCGCCCGGTACTCGTCCGGGACGTAGGCCTCTCCCCAGTCGGCGTCCCAGCATTCGGCGAGCGCCACCAAGACGTCCGCCGAGCGGCGCAGCAGCTCGGCGGAGTCAGCCGAACCGGTGGACCTGAGTTTCACCACGCATGAGTCGGACACCCGGTTCGCCGAGCCACCCGCGTTGATCCCGACGACCGCGTTCACCGTTTCGAGCTGTCCCGCCCAGAGCGACGAGGTGTATCCGATGTAGGGCGCGTCGGGTTCCGGATTCGTGAGCTCCAGGTACTCCGCCACAGCGGCCACCTCGAGCTCGACCGGAGGCGCTGTCATATCGCCCTCCGACTCCGCCGCACGCCACGCTGCGGGGCCCAGCTCGTCCATCTCTGCCAGACTTCGCAGGAACCGCACCCAGCGCGTGGCGAGCTGCGCGGGACTCTCCTCCCGAACCCCCCACAACGCGTGGACCGTAACGCTCAGCACCTTGGTCTCCTCTCAGCGGTTCGGGCGCCTGGCTCAGGGCGCCACCGGCGTGTGCACCACACTAATGTCGAGGCCCCTGCTGTCGAACATGTCCTGGGCTGCCCTGGCCACATCAGGATCAGCGAAATGCCAGACCAGCGGCTTGCCCCGGGCCGCGTCGAGCTGCCGGGTCGCCTGCTTCACCCAGCGGTTCGTGGCCAGTGAGGTGAGCTCGCCCGTCGCCTCGTTGTAGAAGCGGGGGCCCCGGTAGCCCCACTTCGTCTCGATGAAGGTCTGCTTCGCGGAGTCCCAGCCGTCGAACTCGACGGGCTTGCCATCCAGTTCGTTGAGCGGGACCTCGTACTCCTTACCGCGCTTCACACCGGATATCTGCTCCTGGTACCGGGCGCCCATCTCCTGCGGATAGGCGTACGTGTCAGGGTTCTTCTTCTTCCATTTGCCGTCGCCGAGATCCTTCGTGCCCGCGCGCGGGTTCTTGAGACGGTCGTACCAGGACGGCTTCTCCATCTTCGTCAGACGCTTCTTCTCCGCCTCGCGCTTGGCCTGCTTGGCCGCCTTCTCGGCGTCCTCCGCGTCCTTGTCCGCCTTCTTGGCGGCTTCGACCTCCTCGGGTGTCGCCTCGCAGTCGCCCTCGGCACGGAACGCCACCGGCAGCTGGGTCCGCGGCGACCGTACGGCCGTGAGCGTGGCCGTCGCGGACGTGACGTGGACGGCACCGGGCGTGCCGGGAGCGGTCGCGGTGTTCAGGGAGGCCGCGGTGATCGTGGCGGTACCCGGCCGGGCGGGCCCGAAGGGTCCGGCTCCGACGGGGCAGCCCTTCTCCTTGACCTTCTTCCCGGCCTCGTCGGCGTGCTCGCGCGCCTCCTTGGCTGCCTTCTCCGCGCCTTCGACATCTCCAGCCTTGGCCAGCTTCTTGGCCTTCGCGGCGGCTTCCGACGCCTTCTGGGCCACTTCGCCGAGCTTGCCGAGTTTCCCGAGCTTGCCCAGCTTTCCGAACTTGCCGATCAGCTTGGCTTCGCCGTAACCGGGGATGAACAGAGAGCCGATGTTCCAGAGGCCCGTGCCGATCGCCTGGCCCTCGTTGCCCTCCTTCCACATGTCCCGGACCTCGTCGCCGATGAACATGTCGTCCGCGACCTTGAGCCCGGTGGAGCCCGACGCCTTGGTCCAGTCCCACGCGGCACCCAAGTAGTCGCCCTTGGACCACTTGTCGCCTGCGCCCTTCGAGTCCTTGGTCCACTGGTCGCCGAGGCTCTTGCCGTAGTCCTTGATGCCGTTCCACGCCTTGACGGGGTGGAAGACCGTGTCGACGGTTCCGGTGACATCACCCCAGAAACCGTCCGCGCCCACCCCCTTGAAGAAGCCGCCGGTCTGGTGCGCGGCGCAGGAGAAGAACGCGCCGACGCCGGAGGTGCAGCTCTCGCCGTCCTTCTTCTTGTCCTGGGTGCCGTCGTAGTCGCCGTAATCGGCATCCGGCCCCTGGGTGGGGTCGTAGTCGCCACCGTCGTCGACTTCACCGTCGCCGTCGCCGTCCTGGACAGCCGTATCGGTGCCGCCGCTGCCGCTGCCGCTGCCGGAGCTGCCGCCGCCTGAGCCGCTGCCGGAGCCGGAGCCGTCCGCGCCGCCGTCAGCGGTGCCGGAACCACCAGCGGCGGTGCCGCCCGCGCCGGATGCGGTGGAACCGTCCGCAGCACCATCCGCACCGGATCCGGTGGCACCGTCCGAGCCGGATCCGGTGGAGCCGCCCGAGCCACCCGCACCGGACGCGGTGGCGCCGCCGGCGCCCGTGCTGCCGTCCGACCCCCCGGCGGATTCGGTACCGCCCGCCGCGACGGATCCGCCCGTGTCCGATCCGCCGCTGGAAGCCGGTTCGTCACCGGCCACCACCTCGGAGCCGGGTGCCGGGCAGGCGCTGCCGGTGAGCGAGCAGATCGCGCTCTGGATGCCGCCGGTGATCCCGGCTCCGATACCGGTCGCCACCAGCCCGCCGATGAGGGCCACGACCACGAGGACCAGGCCCAGGTACTCCAGGGCCGTCTGGCCTCCGTCGCGGCGCCACCTGATCATGCGCGCGATGCTGAACGGACGTGGTGCCAAGCGGTGTTCAGGAGGGAGTTCGAACCAGTCGCGGGAACTCGCCCGGAACAGCAGCACGACGACGGCGAGCGGGATCACCAGCTGTGTGACGCCGCGTCCGCCGCCTCCCGCGCCGAGGGTCGCGAGCCCGCCGAGGGTCAGCCACAGGTACACGGCCAGGAGGCCGCGCCAGACCCAGATGCCGCCGGTCCGCACGTACAGCGAGAGCACGAACCCGACCACGCCCGGCAGGGCCGCGTACAGCAACAGCCCGAACAGTTCGCCGTCGACCTCGTTCACCGACGACGCCACGGTCAGCACACCGATGCCGCCCACAACCGCGAATACGAACAGGGCCCTGCTGAGCAGCAGAACCGCCCGCAGCGGCCCGGGGAGCGGCTGGCGCCCCGAGTTCGGAAGTACGGTGCCCCACGGAAACGCGATTCCACCTATGCCAGACACGATCGGTCCCCCACCCATCGCCACGCCGAATCACTTCGGCATCATTCTGCCGCCGGCCGACCCGATTAGTCTCGGCAGAATGTCCCGCACACGTCCCAATTCCGCTACCTGTGGGCGACTTCACTGCCGTAGACGACCCATGGCGACTGTTCGAACGAGCTGACACCCGACAACTGCGGTTGCATAGACGCTACTTCGGGGCGCACGGCCAGCGTGTCCGGCCAACAGTCGAAGTAGACATCCCCGTTGACGATGAAGCCCCGCCAGTCGGTGCCCGCCGAGGCGCCCTCACGGTCGAGGACGAAGCCGATGCAGAGGACCGAGGCCCTGCCTATCGCCTCCCGGATCGCGCGGACGACGGTCTCCTGTTCCTCCCGGCTCAGCCTGCCGAGGGCGAACTGCAGCACGACCGTGCCGTCGTCCGTCCGCCGGATCCGGGTGGGGATCTCGGCCCCGCTGCCCATCCAGAGCAGGAAGTCGACCTGGTCGAGTCTCTGCAGCCCTGCCAGGAGCACCAGTTGGTCCCGTGTCACCCATGACTGGGTTCCGGGTGGTTCGGCCCCCGGGCTGATGAGTGTGATGCGCCGGGTGACCGGGTGGGCCGGCCGCACCCCCGCCGCCTCCAGGTCACCGAGCAGCGACTCGGCGTCGGGGCGGTTCCAGCCCAGATGGTAGGAGTAGAAGAATCCGTCACTCATGACACCGCACCCCACAGGCTGCCGGAAGGCTCCGAGTTGGCCAATCACGAGCGTAATGAGCGACGCCGTCCGGGGCGTGGGCCCACGGACCCACGGGTGGACCCCAAGACGACCGCGCTGGTGGTGGCGGATCGCCGCCTAGACTCCTTCGCAGCCACATCAGCCCCAGCAGCGACGGAGAGAGCGGAGCCGATCCGTGACCATGTGGGTCCAACCAGTGCGCGGCGAGCAGGTGTTGGCATACTCCGACGGGATACGACGGACGTACGCCGAGGCCTTCGCCGGGCCTCCGTGGCACGAGGACCCGGCCATGGCCGACGGCTATGCGGAGCGGCTGGCGGAGGACGCGAAGCGCCCCGGCTTCGTCGCCGCGGTCGTCCTGAGCCGTGACGCACATGACGTGCGTGACGTGTGTGATGCACATGCTGCACGCGACGCACGTGACACACCCGCCGATGCCGAATCGGTCGTGGGGTTCGCCACGGCCTGGACCACTCCCGACCCGTTCCCCGCCTCACGCGGCTACTCGCGCGTCAGCGCGGCGCTGGGGCCCGCGCGGACGGCCGACTGGCTCGTCGGCGCGATCGAAGTGGACGAGCTGGCCCTCGGGCCTCGGGCCAGGGGGGCCGGTCTCGCCGCGGCCCTGCTGGAGTCCGTCACCGCCGCCGCACCCGAGGGCCGCTGCTGGCTGCTCACCTCTGCACGTGCCGAGCCGGCACTGCGCCTGTACCGGCGGCTCGGCTGGCGCCCGGCCTTCGCCCCGGTGGAGGGCTCCGACCTCGTGGCCTTCCTCGGACCGGACCACCCCGCGCCACGCCGCCGGCAACCGCCCCTGTGACCTTCAGTCGAAGGCGTCCCCGGCACGGTTAAGCGATGGACAGACGGCACACCGACCGCGATGGTGTACGGCGATGACACGCACCGATTCGCCTCCCGCCTGGGACGAGCGCACCCAGCTGACCACCTTCCTCGACTACTCCCGCGCGACCGCGCTGGCCAAGTGCGACGGCCTCGCGCAGGAGGACGCGCGCAGGGCCCCGCTGCCCGGTTCGCCCCTGATGACGATCGCGGGGCTGGTCAACCATCTCCGCTGGGTCGAGTACTACTGGTTCGAGGTGGTGTTCCTCGGCGGCGAGGACGAAGGCCCCTGGACCGATGAGGACCCCGACCGCGAGATGCGCATCGCCGTCGACATGCCGCTCGCCGACGTGCTGACGGAGTACGAGCAGCAGTCCGCCCGCTACCGGGAGCTCGTCGCCGCCCATGACCTGGACGCCACGGCCGAGCTTCCGCGCATCGAGGGCCGGCACCCCGATCTGCGCTGGATCGTGCTCCACCTCATCGAGGAGATCTCCCGGCACAACGGCCACATCGACATCATCCGGGAGATCGTCGACGGCAGCACGGGATCCTGAACGCCGTCGGGCGCGCCGGTGCGGAGCAGGTCGCGGACCCGGCCCCGCCCGGCCTCTCCCCGATGCGGGGGCCCGGGCCGGCGTCGGCCGCCCGGCCATCACGGTGTGCGGCGCGCTTCAGGAACCGCCGCTCCGTGCCCGCGCCAGTTCCACGTTGAACTGCGCGCCCGTCAGCAGCGCCAGGTTGGTGAACCACACCCAGATCAGGAAGACCACCAGCCCGGCCAGGGACCCGTACAGCCGGCTGTAGGAGCTGATGTACGTCGCGTACACGGCGAATCCCGCCGAGGCGACCAGCCACAGGAGCGCCGCCAGGACCCCGCCGGGCAGCGACTGCCGGGAGCCGCGCGCCGAGACCGGCCCGGTCCTGAAGAGGACCATGATCAGGCAGGCGACCAGACAGAGCAGCACGGGCCATTTCAGTACCTCCCACACCGCGTCGCCCAGATGTGCCAGGCCCACCCGATGCCCCAGCCAGCGGGCCAGCGGGCCGGAGAGCACGAGGGCGAAGGCACTCGTCATCAGGAGCAGCAGCAGCCCGATCGCGGTCGCCACGATGATGTGCGCCTTGCGGAGGGCGGGGCGGGTGTCGTGCACCCCGTGCATCGCGTGCAGCGCCCGCCGGAACACGGCCAGATAGCTGGACGCGGACCAGACCGCGCTGACGGTGCCGGTCGCGACCAGCAGCCAGACCGCGGTCCGCTGCTGCGTGGCGGCCTCCAGCGGCTGGCGCAGGGCGGCGCCGGACTCCGCCGGGGCGAAGGCGGTGATGTCGGCGATCAGTGCGTTCGTGGCCCGGGGATTGGCCAGCCCGATGACGGACACCGTCACCAGGAGCGCCGGGAGCAGCGCGAGGATGGCGTAGTACGTCAGGGCCGCCGCCCAGTCCGAGATGTCGTCGTTCCACAAGGAGACGGGCGTCCGCCGCAGTGCGACGGGCCATCGCCGCGCGGGCCGGGGCAGCCCGGCGGGCCGGGGCCGCGCCCCGGTGACGGTATCGCTGATCTTGCTGAACACGGTTGAGGCTCCGGGGACGTAGGTGGGCGGATGTTCGAGTCGGCGGGCCGAGCGAGCAGGTCGGCGCGGTCGGGCGCCTCCCGCTGCATGGACACAGGGGGACGCGGGAGACGCCGCGTACCGCCTATCCTCTTCTGCTCCGGTTCGCCGCCGGTACTCAGGTTCATCCCGCCGGTCTGCCCGTGGACGGTCGGGCAGCCGGATAACGTCGACATCCCGCACCTACCGCAAGCGCCCCCGTCGCCCCGTCGCCTCCGCCCTGTCGCCCCTGTCAGTCCCCTCCGTCCCGTCCGTCCTGCACGTCCCCTTCGAAGGAGCCGCTCCGATGACCAGCGCGCGGGTACGCCGTGTCGAAGTACCGCAGACGGCCCTGACCGTCGGGGCCGGGGGCGGGGCCGCCTACGCCTCGGCCTTCGAGCTTCCGTCGGCCCAGGCCCGTGCCCGTACCCCTGAGCAGTGGGCACGCGCCGCGTTCGAGGGTGCGCCGGCGCCGCTGCGCGGCATGCTGGTGCTGGGCTGGCGCTTCGCGCTCGGCCTGCGGCTGGGTCCGCGCCCGTCGCCGGGCCATGTGCTGGGCTGGCCCGTCGCCGAGACCGGACCCGACGCCGTCGCTCTCGAAGCGCGCTCCGGCCTGATCACCGCACGGAACGTCGTGACCGTGAGCGCCACGGGCGTCGTCTGGTCCACCTTCGTACGCTACGAAAGCCGCATCGCGCGGCCGGTGTGGGCGGCGATCGCCCCCGTACACCACCTGGCGATCCCGTACCTCCTCGCCCGGGCGAACCGTCGTCCGCACCCCTCCGGGCCGGGCTGAGGCGGCGGGGAGGCCGGGAACGTCATTCCAGGAGCCGTTCCCGCAGCCGGGCGATCAGCCCTTCGTCGATCCCGAGGTGCCCGGTCGCGTACGCGTGCACCGAGCCGTATTCGGCGTTCAGGTCGGCGAGGAACAGCCGCATGACCTCCTGCGGCGCCCGCCCGTAGCCGGGCCACTTCATGGTCCGGTCCGGGTTGGCCGCCCGCCAGTCCGCGAGCAGGCGCTCGGTGGCCAGTTCGGTGAGTGCGAAGTCCTCGGCTACGACGTCCTCATCGACGCCCAGGAGCACGAGCACCAGGCCGGCGAGCAGGCCGGTGCGGTCCTTGCCCGAGGCGCAGTGGAAGACCTGCGGGGCGTCCTCGGAGGCGATGGTCTCCAGCGCCTGCCTCAGCTCCACCGCACCGTCGAGGGCCACCTCCGCGTACCGGTCGGCGAGGAAGCGCCACGGATCGAGGGCGGGGTCGATCTCCGCCTGGTCGTAGGGGCGGTGCTCCACGCTGAGATTGACGTACACGAGCCCGTCGGAGGCGGGCACACGGCCCTTGGCCTCGATCTCCCACGGGTAGCGGAGATCGATCACGGTACGTATCCCCAGGGCGCGGAAGCGCTCCAGGTCGGCTCCCTGGAGCTTGGCCAGCGAGTCCGACCGGTACAGCCGCTCCCAGCGCAGGGTGCGGCCGTCCCGGGTGCGATAGCCGCCCAGGTCGCGGAAGTTGTGCAGGCGCTCGAATTCCATGTGTCGATTCACGCCGACACACTAGGGGGCTGCCCCGTGATACCTGGCGGGCGCACGACACCGGCCGGTGAGGCCGGTCCTCAGCACCGTTCCTGGATGCGGGCGGTGAGCAGGTTCGGGTCCCGCTGTGTGACGTAGGCGGCCGACGGCACGTACACCGTGTCGCCGCGCACGGCGACGGCCGTGGGGTTCTGCAGTCCGTCCCGGGCGCCGAGCACGATGGTGTGGGTGCCGTCGGGCTCGATCAGGGCGACCTCGTCCGACTGGTTGAGGGCTGCGAGGATCCGGTCGCCGCGGCCGGTGAAGGTGAAGTCGTCGATTCCGGCGAGCTGTTCGGCCACGACCTCGGCGCGACCGGCCGAGCCGTCCCTCCGCACGGGGTAGCGGACCACGGTGCCCTTGTCCAGGTTGGACGCCCAGACCGAACCGTTGTGCACCTTGAGGCCGTTGGCGCCGAGGAACCCGGTCGAGGCCAGCTCCGGCCCGTCCGCCCAGAGGGTCGCCCGGCCGCCTCGGGCCGGCACGCGCCGGATGACGCCGTGGACGGAGTCGGTGATGTAGAGCAGGCCGGAGTCCAGCGCGAGGCCGTTCGGCAGCCCGTCGGCCGGCAGTGCGGCGATCCGTTCCGGGGTGCCGCCGGGGGTGAGCCGCCAGACGCCGGTGAGGTCGGCGGTGCCGGTTGCGTACAGGAAGTACAGCGTGCCGTGCGCATCCCGGACCAGGCCGGTGACCAGGGGGAAGCCGAGCACCGGGGTGTTGACGCCGTCGTCGGCCGGTGCCGGCAGGGTCGCGAGCACCCGGACCTTCCCGTTGCCCTCGATCCGGGCGATCTGCCGTGCGGCGGAGAGGGTCAGGTCGATGCTGCCGTTGGGCTCCAGGACGATGTTCTCCGGCATCTCACCGCCGTCCAGGTCGAAGTGCTGGGTGATCCGGGCGTGGGACAGCGGCGCCGTGGCGGCCGTTGCCGGACCGGGTGCTCCGATCGCGAGCGAGGCGGTCGCGATGGCGGCTACCAGCATGTTCCTTGCGAACTTCGATGACATGTTGCGTCCTTGCGTCGATGAGGGCTGTGGGGTGCGCGACCGAGCGGCGCCGGGCCACTGTGCGTCCGGCCGCCGGTCGGCAACCAGCCCCGGCTCTGCCTATCCCTGCCAGGGGCAGGCTCCGTAAGTCCGGACGCCGGATACTCGGGGTCATGGACGCACACGGACAGCTCGGCGCCTTCCTCCAGGCGCGGCGGGCCCAGTTGCAGCCCCAGGACGTCGGGCTGCCGGACTACGGGGACCGTCGGCGGGTCCCGGGGCTACGGCGTGAGGAACTGGCCCTGCTCGCGGGCGTCAGCTCCTCCTACTACACGCGCCTGGAGCAGGGCGCCTCCTGTCACGCGTCCGTGGAGGTGCTGGACGCGATCGCCCGGGCGCTGTGTCTGGAGGAGACGGAACGGCTGCACCTGCGCGACCTCGCCACCGCCTGCCGCCACCGTGGCACGGTCCGCCGCCCGCCTCCCGAGCGGCTCTCCCCGGCCGTGCGCGACCTGGTGCGGTCGCTGGACGAGGTCCCCGTCGTGGTGACCGGTCGGCGCAGCGACGTACTGGCCTGGAACACGACGGGACACGCGCTGCTGGCCGGGCATGTGGACCCGGCAGGTCCGGATCGCCCGGCGGACCGTCCGAACATGGCCCGGCTGGTCTTCCTGGACGCCCACATCCGTGAGCTCTACGTGGACTGGACGGCGAAGGCCCGGGCCGTGGTCGGCAATCTGCGGCTGGTCGCGGGGAGACATCCGCAAGATGCCCGCCTGACGTCGCTCATCGGTGAACTGACGACCAGGAGCCCCGAGTTCGCGCGCATGTGGGCCGATCACCGGGTGCGTGCGTGCGATTCGGCCGAGTACGAGCTGCGGCATCCGCTCGTCGGGTCCCTGACGGTCAGGCAGCAGACGCTGACCGTCCCGTCCGGACCGGAGCAGTCCCTGGTCATGGTGACCGCCACTCCCGGCTCGGCCTCCCGGGCCGCTCTCGGGCTCCTCGCCCAGGTCACCGCGGCCGGGGCGGAGCCCGGGACCGTCGCAGCGCCGGTGCGGCGGGCGGCCGTCACACGGGGGAGGTGAGCGCGGACCGGCTCATCGCGGCGCGCGGTAGTGGTCGGCGACGGCGGTGAACGCGGCCTTCGGCTCCCACGGCAGTCCCGGATAGACCGCCCCCACGCGGTCCGCGCAGCCGTCCTCGTAGACCTTGACGATGCCGTAGCTCGCCAGGTCCAGGTCGTCCCGGGGATCGCCGTCGGGCCGGTGCACATGGTCGTACAGGGCGAAGGTGAACACGAAGGCGCTGTCGACACCCCCGGCCTCGAAGGCCTCCAGCAGTTCACGGAGGTACGTGGCCTGACCGGCCTCGTCGCGGGCGTACCTGCCGTTCAGGCGTACGGGCCCGGCGTCCTTGCCGTACTCGACGATGTCCAGGCCCTCCGCGCCCCGGCCCCCCGCGCCCAGGTATCCGGCCGAACCGAACTCCGTGATCGCGACCGGCTTCCCCCGGGCGAGAGCGCCGAGGTCGCGGATGCCGTCGGCGAACCGGTCGGCGACCGCGGCCGAGCGGTAGAGGTCCAGGGACACGATGTCGAAGGGGGCCCAGTCGACGCGCTCCAACGGCACGGCCGCGTAGGTCACCCTGCCGCCGAAGCGCTCGCGCACGAGCGCCACCGCCTCGCCGAGGAAGTCGTTGACGCGCGCGCTCACCTCACCGAACGGGAAGTCGGGCCCGCGGAGTGACGCGACCCGTTCCTCCGTGCTGTCGCCCGGCAGGAATCCCCTGTCCATCAGGCTCAGTTCGGCGCCGGTGACGAACACGACCTCGGCCCCTCGGAGCCGGATCCGCTCGGCGCGATCGGCGCAGTCGGCGAACAGCGACAGCATCGCGTCGGTGCTCAGCTCCAGGGGGTAGGGCGAGAACCACACCTCGAGGCCGAGGTCCGCCGCATACGCCGCCGCGAGCTCCACCCGGTCCGGATCGCCGCCCATGACACGGACCGCGTTGCAGTGCAGGTCGTCACGGATGACGCGCAGCTCGTGCCGGACCTGCGCCGGATCGAAGGACTTGCGGGACGTCGCCCCGCCGCGGACGAACCCGGTGTCGTAACTGATTCCCCTGGCCCGCATATCCCGCACCCTCTCCCGACCTGGCTCTCACACCATCACTTACGGTACCGACCGTACCCTATTTGCCGCCTGCCGGGAACGGTCCGCAGAATGGCAAGGTACGAGCGGTACCGCTAGCAGGAGGCGCCATGGCAGACGACGCGACGGGTCAGCCGGGCGCCGGGCAGCAGACACGGCGACGCGGGGCCGTCCTGGAGGAGGCGATCCTCGGCGCCGCCGTGGCCGAGCTCACCGAGTCCGGATATGCCGCCCTGACCATGGACAAGGTCGCCGCCCGCGCGGGCACCAACAAGAACGCCATCTACCGCCGCTGGCCGAACCGCCTCGCCCTCGGCATCGCCGCCTACCGGCAACTGGCCAGGGCGGTCCAGCCCCCGGACACCGGCACGCTGCGCGGCGACGCCCTCGAACTGCTGCGCCGGGCGAACCGCAACTGGAGCTCCCCGTTCGGCGCGATCCTGCGGGAGCTGCTCTCAGCGGCGGGCGGCGCCGCCGAACTCCTGGCACAGCTCCAGGACCAGTCCGGCGACGCCGCGGCCGCCCCGTGGCTGACCGTCATCGGCCGCGCGGTCGCCCGCGGCGAGGCCTCCCCGGAGGCGCTTCACCCCAGGGTCGCCACCGTGGCCATGGTCCTGCTGCGCAACGAATTCGTCGTACGCGGGGTCCCCACCGCACCGGACGACGTCCTGGTCGAGATCATCGACGAGGTGTACCTGCCGCTGGTACGGCGGCGGGGCCGGGCGGCCACGGAACATCGGCCAGGAGCGGAATGAGCTCCGACTCCTCGTAGTCGAGGTGCGCGTTCAACTCGTCCGACATCCGGTCCAACTCCGCGCGGAAACGCTTCGGTTCGGCGACCCCGAGGCCGGCCAGCAGCTCCACGAGGGCGCTCTGGACGCGCGCGACGGTGCGGTGTTCGTCCCTGAGCCGGTCGAAGGTGTCGCCCAGGTCGGGATGGTGGTGCGCGATCCCGGGGAACAGGTGCCCGTCCTCACTGACGTGGTGGAACTCCAGGGCCTGGCAGAACGCCAGGCAGCGCTGCCTGATCTGCAGCCCGAGGCTCGGTGCCGGCGGCTCACCCGGCCCCTGGTGCGCCGCGCCGGCGGCGAAGTGGGCGTCCGCTTCCACCTTCACGTGGCGCAACTGGTCCCGCAGCCACGTGTGCACCTCCATGAGCTTGTCCGCGAGAGTGCGCACCTCACCCGGGCCGACCCATCCGTCGGGCTCGGCGCGTTCCAGCACGACGATCGGGAGGACCCGGTCGGTCCGGGCCTGGTAGTCGCCGTAGCCGGGCGCCGACCGCACCACGTGCGCGAAGAGTTCGTCCCGCCGCTCCCCCTCGGCGGGAACGGCGAGGGCCTGAAAGGTACGGGTTCCGACCTCCACCCGCACCACGGGGTGGGCCAGCAGGTTGTGGTACCAGGCGGGGTGATGCGGCGTGCCCAGATTGGAGCCGACGAGCAGGAGCAGCTCGCCGTGCCGGACGTACCCGAGAGGTGTGGTCCGCTCGGCCCCGGACCGGGCACCAGTGGTCGTCAGCAGGAGGAGGTCCGCGCCCTCGAAGGGGCCACCGACCCTTCCCTCGTTGGCGCGGAACTCCTCGATGACGGACTGGTCGAAAGATGTGGGCATACGGATGCGAATCTCCGGAAGCGTGAATGAGCCCGCAGCACGGCGGACTTGGCGTGTGATGAGGCACGCGCGTACGGCACGTGTCCACGTACGTACGCGGGACGAGAGGCGAACGCGAGCGCGACCGCTCGGCCGCGGCCGCGGCCGTGAAACCTCCACTCCCGGACGGAGCGGGGCGGGGTAGGGCGGCGAGGACGGCTGGCCGACGGGCGGCTGCGTTACGTCAGATGCAGGGCGCGGAGTATGAACTCATGACGGACCCCTCAGTGAAGGGTGCTCACCCGATCACCGGTCAGCCCACTGCTCTTTGACCGGCGTCACGTGGCACCGGTGCAATTACACGCACCCCGCGACGCCCTGTCAACGCCCGACGCCCGGCGGACGGTTCGCCCCCCCAACGGGGGGGGGGAGTC